>FN543094.1 GCA_000027065.2 Cronobacter turicensis z3032
CTCAAGTGTACAGTGTCATTGAGAATAATATCTTTTTAAGTGGTGGGTATTTTTTATACGGGCCTGATGAACGCAGGCAGTACCATCGTGAAGAGCAACTAAACGAGTTTTCGATTACCGAAGTTAATTTTGACCCTCACTGCGGTAAGTTTTTAATGTTCCTTTAAATATTTATTGGTCGCGGTAGCTGAGTTTTCAAAGAGTGATTATCTTGTTGATACGAGTGGCATATTATCTGTAACGAAAACAGATAGAGCAAAAATAAGCGACATTCTTGATTTAAAACTCTCTTCTGATTCCGCGGATATTAATGAATCCTGCGATCTTTTGTATGCGATAATAATAACAAATAAGTGGCAATCAAAAGATCAATAAAATAGAAAATATTTGATGAAAAATATTCGTATTTACATTGTTCATTGGATGAAGTTTCTATCTTCCATCAATACATTAACGCGCTGACTTTCACTTAACCGCCCTAAAACTGATTCTTCCGCCCCACGCTAAGGTATCATGGTCCAAAACAGGCGATTAAACACAGAGCCCAACCCATGAACCTTCTCCTTATCCGCCATGCTGAAACAACATGGAACCGCGGCGGATTCATTCAGGGACGTCAGGACAGCGCGGTGACGGCCCGTGGAGTACATGAAACCACCGCGCTGATAACCGCTCTGGCGCACGAATTCCCCTCGGTTGATATGGTGTATACCTCGCCTGCGGGCCGCGCGCGCCATATGGGTAACGCCATCGCGAGCCATTTTCGCTGCCCACTCTCTGTTGAGCCGCTGGTACAGGAGCAGGCGTTCGGCGATTACGAAGGCCTGTCGCGGGTGCAGTTACAGCGTGATGATCCAACCAGCGCAGAGGCGCTGTTCTCGATGGATGCCGCATTCACACCGCCCGGCGGTGAATCGCTTGCGTGCGCCGCGCAGCGTCTGTTGTCTTTTATTCACCATAATCTTGCCGCAACCCAAAACACGACCTGCTGCGTCGTGACGCACGGGCACATCCTTCAGGGCGCGCTGGCTATTCTTAAAGAAGGCACGCCGGATAACTTCCCGCGCTATGCGCAGCCGAACGCCAGCTACGCGCGCTTAACGCTTACGGCAGACCGCTGCGACGTCATTCAGTGGGGCATCGCGACCCATTTGCGACACCTGTCACAAACGTAAAAAACCTTCCCGTCCTTAAGTCTTCCTTAAGATTAATCCTATAACTTCACTCTGGATCCTGCCCCTGTCGGGCCGTACCGGAGCACACTTTATGCAAAACAATACCTCTGCGCTCAGCAAAGTTCCTGCCGTCACCGCCGCGTTCTGGCTGACGAAAATCGCCGCGACCACGCTGGGTGAAACCGGCGGCGACGCGGTCACGATGTCGATGGATCTCGGTTATCTCACCGGCACGCTCATCTTCGCGGCGATCTTCCTTGCGGCGGTGTTCGTGCAAATCCGCCATCACAGCTTTAATAAGTGGATCTACTGGTTCACGGTGGTCGCTACCACGACGGTCGGCACCACGCTTGCGGATTTCGCTGACCGCTCATTAGGTATCGGTTATCTCGGCGGTACGGTGTTGTTGAGCAGTCTGCTGGTACTTTCGCTTCTGGTCTGGCGCGTGACGTGCGGCACCATTGCCGTGGATTCGGTAAACAGTGTGCGTACCGAGAGTTTCTACTGGGTGACGATAATGTTCTCCCAGACGCTCGGCACGGCGCTCGGCGACTGGACGGCAGACAGCGAAGGCTTCGGTTACGACGGCGGCATCCTGCTGTTCGTGGGCGCCCTGGCGGTTATCTGGCTGGCGAGCCGCTTTACCTCGATTTCTCGCACCGTGCTGTTCTGGGCCGCGTTTATCCTCACCCGTCCGCTGGGCGCGGTGGTGGGCGATTTCCTCGATAAACCCATCGCCAAAGGCGGCCTTGAGCTCAGCCGTTACGGCGCATCCCTTACACTGATGGGTCTTATCCTGGTCTGCCTGTGGGTGTTCCCGCATCGCGCGGCGCTGAAAAAACGCACGCCGGTATTCTGATTTTTTCTTCTCACCCGCGGCACGCGCCGCGGGTTCTCCTCTCTGCGTTTCCCTTCATAACGGTTGCCCTGTGCCGTAAACTGTCTGTTAGTACACATGCAGGGAGCTCAAATGACACACTACTGGTGGAAAGATTTACACGATCGTAACGACGCCTGGCTGGGGCTTGCGCTGACGGTAAAAGGCGAAACGCCTCCAGGCCTGGCGCTGGAGATGCTGAGCGGGCATCACGGACGCATGGCGTTGCAGCTGCGCGGCGAAACGCTTTTCTGGGCCTCGATGCTGAAAGATTATTCCGGCGTCTGGCTCGTCACCAACCGTGAGCATCCCAATCAGCTCAATCTGCTGCCGCCGGTGCGCTCCGAAGACATTGAAGCCATTAAGCGCAAGGGCGACGCGGTGTGGACGGGCGAGTGGTGCCGCTACTTCGCGCGTCAGTTGATGGATTCTCCCGCGCCGCTGCTGGCGCCGCGCGACTGGCTGTTGCGCCCGATGCTGCCCGCGAAACGCCAGTCGTCATACCTGCGCAACACCACGCCCGACATCGACCAGTGGTACTTTAAAACGCCCCCCAGCGCAGGCGACTGGGGTGTGGACTGGGCGCTTTACGGCGAAGATTTTCGCTCGCTCACCGCCCCGGAATATGTCCGGCTGGTGGACTGGTGGTGGGGCGGTCATCTGCTGATGGGCCGTTACCCGATTGACCCGCACGCCGGGCGCCTCAAGTGGTGGCGTAAAAAATGCCGCGAGGGCGCGCTGCCGCCGGTGCTGGTCTGGTATGTCGCCGGGCTGGCGTCCTATGTAGTGCTGGATGGCCATTACCGTCTGCACGCGGCGATGGAAGAGGGCATCCCGCCGTCATTCCTGGTGCTGAGCGAATTCGCCGAGCGGGAATTCCCGGCGGACGAGGCGCAGCGCGAGCGGGTGCAACGGGCGCTGGCGTTACAGCAGGCCAATAATCCGGGCTGCAATATTGACGGCATTAATCAGACGTTAATTAACCTGTGGGACCGGCGTTACCTTTACGCCGAGACGCACAGCCGCGCCACGCTCGGCAACGGCGAAGGCTGGGCGCGCGAGGTCACGGCTTACCTGCGCCGCCACGGGCAGACGGCGTATCTGGAGAACCTGCTTAACGGCACGGAAAACCCGGTTGATGACGCCGGCTAAAGAGTTATAACGCGCGCCACTTGTACAGCAGGCTCGGCGGCGTGTTATCGACATCATGAATCTCACGCACATAGCGCAGCCCTGCGTGAGTCAACATCTCGTGCGACGCCAGGTGATTGCCGCGCACCACCGCTGAGATCGCGTCAAGCGCCAGACGCTCAAACCCATGGCGAACGGCGTGGCGGGCGAACTCTGTGGCCAGCCCCTTGTCCCCACGCCTGCGTCGCAAAACGGCAGCCGCGGTTATTAATCGCTATGTCTGCATAGCGGCGGATGCTCAGCCCACCAAAACCAAGGGTCTCATCGGGCGCAGTCGTTAACGCGATGCGCCAACGCCCAACACCATGAGCCTGCCAGTGCGTCAGCCAGCGATCCATTACGCCTTCGGCATGCGCACGGTTCGGGTACGGCCCTGCCGGGTTAAAGGCGTTGGTCGCAGGATCGCCGTAAATCCGCAATAAATCATCCACATCCGTCTCTGTGGTCGCAGGCGCAGATGCGCCGTCTCTCCAAACATAAGTATTTCCTCACAAGAGAGCCACCTCTGTTATAGCGCACAAACATGCATTAGATGACTCGCCATTCGGCCAGGGACAAAAACATGATGCTGAAAGACGATTTGATAGTCGAATAATCCGCCGGTTTGGTTTTGCGCAGGCGGACGTGCGACGTTAATGAAGTCTCTGAACGTTTGTTAAAAAATGGTTTATGGTTAATGCGTTAAGAGAATATATCGGGCCGACACAGGGACGCGCCGCCATCGGCCCCCTGTATTTACGCGTGTCGCCGGGCGACCACGACCAAAAGGAGCAGTAATGCGTGCGGAAGTAACCCTGCCCGTCGGGCAACAGAACAGGAATATTTTTCGTCTGGCGACGGCCCAGGCGCTTGCGGGCGCGAACTCCGTGGTGTTTTACGCGACCGGCGCGATTGTCGGTGATGCGATGGCGCCTGACCAGGCGCTGGCAACGCTTCCGCTGACGATTTTCGTTGTCGGGATGGCGGCATTGATCCTGCCTTTTGGCGCGCTTGCCCGCCGCTATGGCCGCCGCGCGGCGTTTATGGCGGGCACCAGTACCGGCGTGCTGACCGGGCTGACGGCAGCGTTTGCCGTGGTGCTGGGTTCGTTCTGGTTGTTTTGCTTCGCCGGATTCATGAGCGGCGCGTATGCCGCCGTCGCGGTTTCATTTCGCTTTGCGGCCACTGATGGCGTAGCGGGCGAACGGCGGGCGCGGGCGCTTTCGCTGGTCATGGGCGGCGGCGTGGCGGCTGGCATTGTCGGACCGATGCTGGTTAACGGCACGATGGATCTCTGGCCGCCCTATACCTTTGCCGCCACTTACCTTGCGCAGGCGCTGGTGGCGGCGGTATCTGCGGCGGTGCTCTGGGGAGTGAAAGCGCCCGATCCGGTTGCGGCTGAGCACCAGGTGCGCGGGCGACCGCTTCGCGAGATAGTGCGCCAGCCGGGCTTCAGCCGCACCGTGTTCAGCGGCGCGGTGGCGTATATGGTGATGAACTTCCTGATGACCGCGACACCGCTGTCGATGCATATGCACGGTCATTCACTCCAGGATGCGAATCTGGGCATCCAGTGGCATGTGATTGCCATGTACGCGCCGGGCTTCTTTACCGGCAAACTCATTACCCGTTTTGGCGCCTCGCGCATCGCGGCGCTGGGGCTTGCGATCTCGGCGCTGTCGGTGGCCGCGGGCCTTGCCGGAACGGGGGTCGGGCACTACTGGCTGCTGCTGATTTTACTGGGGCTCGGCTGGAACTTCGGGTTTACCGGCGCGTCGGCGCAAATTATCGATTATCACCGCCCGGAAGAGAGAACCCAGGTGCAGTCGCTGAATGATTTTGTGGTGTTCGGCGTGATGATGGTCGGCTCGTTTTCTTCCGGCGCGCTGCTGACGCTGGTGGGCTGGAACGCCGTACTCTGGAGCTCGCTGGTCCCGCTGGTCATCGCTATGGTTGCGCTGATGACTGAAAAACGGCGCGCCGCAGCGTCTTTAAACCGTTAACCGCCGGGCCAATAACGCGGCGTCATTCCCACCATGCTATATTGCGCCAGACGACCCACGCTGGCGCAATGCCTGTTTTTTGCCGACACTACATATTTCAAAGGGATCGATTGAGATGAAACTGAGCGTGCTGTTTATCGCTTCGCTGTTGACGGCGGGCTACGCCCATGCGGCACAGACGGTGCCTGTGGCGCTAAAAGATGGGCCGAACACGCTCGATATCAATCAGGATGGCGCGAATGATCTTATTTTCAGCGCCACCTATGACAATAATACTTCCCACCCCAGCAGTACTCTCACGGTCTATATTCAGAAAGACCACGCCTGGCTGATTGTCCCGGTGCCGGATGACGACGGTTTTACCTGGAGCGATTTCCGGCTGTCCGCGTCGACAACTAAAATCAGCGGCTATGAACCGTATCAGGTTAATCATATTTTCTATCTGGTCAGGGCGGTGAAAATCGCTGAATCTTCAGAAAGTACGGATTTAACCGATGCCACAAAAGTGAAATTTACGCGCTACCGGATCGCCAGTAATACCGCCGATCCGGGCGTTGCGGCCTTTTTCTGGCAGCCGTCCGGCAGCTACGTGACGGACACCGCTTACAGCGATGTGGACGACGCCTTTCGCACGCTCAATATGGATAAATTCCTGTGAGGCGGCTGGCGGCGCTGGCCATACTTCTCATCAGCACGAGCAGTATGGCGCAGCAGACCGCGCCTTATCGTGCGCGGCTACAGCAGGCGCTCAACGCTCAGTCGCTGTGCCTCGGTGAAACAGCCTGGCCGGTGACCAGCCGCGCAGGCGCTGATGTCTGGCTGCATGCCAGAATGGAAGCGCTGGTGGATGCCGGGCTTGTCGTGAGCAGGCGCGAAGGCCCTCAAAAACGCTGGACGCTGACGCCCACAGGACGCGCGGAATTTCACCGGCACCACGATTTCTGCTACGGAAAAATGCGCGTCAGAACCCTGGAGATTAAGCCGCAGCGCGATGGAATCCAGGCGATCTTTACGTATGATATTCCGGCGCTGCCGCACTGGGCTAAGACGCCCTCCCTGCGCATGGCGGATTCAGAGCTGGATAATCTCATCAGCGGGATCGATAACGTGCATTATCAGGCGGTTTTTATTCGTGAGAATAATGGCACGCTCCGGCTGGCGCGTGGCCCGGAACCGCTGGATTTACTTTACTGATTTAACAACACCTCCTGCATCCGAGAATCAACATGACCCGGACACAACGGCTTTTAGAACTGCTCCAGCTTCTGCGATCCCACCGTTACCCGGTGACGGCGGCGACGCTTGCGCAGCGGCTTCATGTCAGCGTGCGTAGTATTTACCGCGATATTGAAACGCTGAAAATGCAGGGGGTGGAGATCGAGGGCAGCGCGGGGATCGGTTATATCCTCCAGTCTGATTATCACCTGCCGCCGCTGATGTTTGATGCCCATGAAGTCGACGCGCTGATACTCGGTCTGCACTGGGTGATGCGCCATACCGACCCGCAGCTGGAAGCCGCGGCCCGTAATGCCGTGGCGAAGATCCACGCCATTCTTCCTGAGCATCTCGCGCAGCAGATCAACTACCCGTCGCTGATGGTGGCTCCGCCCGGCAATGAGGGCAGCCTGCGGTTTCTGGCCGATATTCGCAGCGCGATTCATCAGCGCAGAAAGCTTGAGCTGGTCTATACCGATAAAGACGGCGCCGCGTCGTCGCGCCTGGTGTGGCCGATTGCGCTCGGTTTTTTGGACGCGGTCAGGATGCTGGCGTGCTGGTGCGAGTTGCGCCAGGCGTTCCGCCACTTTCGTATCGACCGGATGCAACAGGTGACCGTCAGCGAGCAATCGTGCCCACAATCGCGCTATAAGCTGCTGAAGGAGTGGAAAAGTTCGCAAGGGATTGCGCAGGCAAAAACCTACTGACAAAAACTGTCACTGTCGGCTGTTACTGTCATGGCTCACCACACAAGGAGAGCCAAATGATTACTGCCGATATGTCTATTCTCTATGTTGAGAACGTCCTTAAGAGCGCTGAATTTTATTCCACGCTGCTCGGCTGCGAGCCGGTTGAGAAACAGCCTACGTTCGCGTTATTCGTGCTGGATAACGGCTTTAAGCTGGGCCTGTGGTCCTGCTACACCGTAGAGCCGGTTGTGAATCAGCGTGCGCCGGTGCCAGCGGGAGAAATCGTCTTTAAAGTGCAGGCGCGGGACGAGGTCGATCATTTTTATATGCTCTGGTGCATGGAGCGTCAGGCGACGGCGATCCAGAGCCCGGTGGAACTCGATTTCGGCTATACCTTTGCGGCGATGGACCCGGACGGTCACCGTCTGCGCGTCTGCTATCTTAATCCGGAACGGTAAGCGGGCAGCGAGGACAACGGGCGCAGGCCCGTTTTCCTGCTTTCCAGCACGTATCAGAAAAAGGTTCTGCCGAGCGGGATAATATCGCACCACTGTTTTTTATAGCTCCAGAAGTCTTTATAAATCCCGAGCGAAAAACGCATCGTCTTATTTTCTCTGGCGCACAGCGCGCGGGCATTACTCGTATTCAGCCATAACAAAATACTGCCCAGATTCAGCGTGGTGTATTGCGGATCGTAGCCGCCGTTGATGTCATCGAAATAAATCCATGTGGGGTTGCTGCACATAAAAATAATGTCGAACGCGCACGGGCGATTATCGAGAAACAGCACGCTGCCAAAAATCAGGGGCCGCAGCGCGTCAAAGGTACGCACCAGATCCTCATGCGTAAAGCGGTAGATTTTTCCCTGCCAGCGCAGGGTGAAAAGCTCAACATACATCGTGGCGAGATCTTCAGAAGAAAAACTACTCGCGTCCCGCACCACGCCGCCCATGGCGCAGAATTTCTCAAACTCTTTGCGGCGTTTTTTCTCCGATGTCTTCGAGATAGTCTCTTTGATATACGCGACTTTATGCTTAAGACGCCCGGAGTAGATCGTATTAACAAACGCGCCTTTATGTTGCGGCGAGAGCCGTTTGTTGGTCACCGGCAGGTAGCTGCGCTTATTCGCTCGCAGGGGAAATAACACATCATCAAAGACAACAGGATACTGCCTGTGCTGCAGGCTGCACTTCCCGTTAACCGAAAAGCAGGCGCCTGCATCGTCGTCACCGTCTTTCAGCACGAAATAATTGAGCGTCAGATTCTGCTCACGACTTAAAAATTGCACCACATCAGGATGACAACATAGTGAGCCGCCAAGCTGATGATAAATACGCGCATAGCTGGCTGCATCGCCGCGTTGCCAGCCTGCCAGATTACCCACGACGTTTTTAAACTGCATAGCCGCACCTGTAGAAAATAGCTGTGAAAAACCCCAAAACAAGCCTGAAAAAGACACCCAAGCGTAAAAATTATTCGCTATTGTCCACTCACACCGTTAAGAGAACATTAAGCTCGCCTGCAGCGTCATCCGCTTGCATGGCATCGCGAGTGCAGATGTGGCCAATCAGAAGGTATCAGTTACACAGAAGTCGTCGTCTGAGCTGCTTATGCTGGCTGGCGGTTCGCCAGTGAGGGGCAGTGTGGCGGGCCGGGCGACTATCGCGATGAGATATGCCCTGAAGGGAGCGTTAATATCAGCGACCTCCTCAGCCGCACCATAAGCCGTGTTGTCGACAGGGTTATAGTGCGTTATAGTGTTTACATAATGTGAACGAAAGAAGGGAATCTCTCAATGCACGTCATTTCCAAAGAGCCCTTTGAACAAGCGGCACGGCTCTTTCCAAACGACGCCACAGCCATAAAGGCGCTGTATCGCCTGGTATGCGAAACAGATTTTAAATCGCCTGATGAACTTCGCGCCGCCGTGCCAAGTCTCGACAATTTTAAGTACCGTAACAAATGGTGGGTTTTAGATGTGGGTGGCAACAACCTGAGGGTCATCGCCTATATCAACTTCGTGAATAAACGCTTCTACGTGAAGCATATCGCGACCCACGCTGAATACGATAAGCTGACTCGCTACTATCGGGAGAACAAAGAATGATCGCCGACACCACTAAAGCTATCGAAGCAACAAAACAACTGGTAGCGGCTGTCCCTCTGTTGGGGGGGAGCTCCTCCGAGAAGGACTACCGTGACGCGCTGGCGCTGGTGGATTACCTGATTGACCACGACGATGAAAACCCGCTGATCGACATTCTGGCAGCCAAAATCGCCGACTACGAAGAGAACAGCGAGCGCTTTGCCGAGTTCAACAAAGAGGTTGGAGAAATGCCGGTTGGCGTCGCGCTGCTGCGCACGCTGATTGACCAGCATAAGCTGTCCTACGCCGACCTGAAGGAGGAAATTGGCTCTAAATCGCTGGTAAGCCAGATCCTTTCCGGTCAGCGCTCCCTGACTATCTCGCACATCAAGGCGCTTTCCGCTCGCTTCGGCGTTAAGCCACAATGGTTCCTGTGATATAGCCACTTCCAGCCCGCGAAACGGCGGGCTTTTTATTGCCATCCACCAAAAACATTGACTCACGTGAAATAGCTTTCGGCAGAAAGCCTCGCATACCGGCGCTGATAAGACGCTTTTTATTTTCCTAAGGACGGCACAAGCCCGCGCGCCGGGCAGATGCGCGCGTCAGAGTAGCGTGGTTTTTAACCCGAGCACCTGCCACTGCCCGTGACGATTAACCCAGGTGCGGAAATGGTGAAAACGGCCATTCAGCGGCGCACCGGCGTAGGTGCCCGTGATGGC
The DNA here is from genome assembly GCA_000027065.2 of Cronobacter turicensis z3032. Taxonomy (NCBI): domain Bacteria; kingdom Pseudomonadati; phylum Pseudomonadota; class Gammaproteobacteria; order Enterobacterales; family Enterobacteriaceae; genus Cronobacter; species Cronobacter turicensis. The sequence goes on from FN543094.1 coordinate 9,938, forward strand.
CACGCAGGTATCGACAATAATGCAGTGGTCGCTTTCCTGAGCCTGAAAAGATTCACGCTCAATCGCCTGAATCGTAATAGCGCCGCTGGTATGCAGCCCGATATCCTGAGCCTTGGTGACGCGCTGGCCGGCGTGATTGATAAAGAGCAGATCGTCGGCGATTAACGCCATAAGGGCCGTCACGTCGGAATTTTTCATGGCGGTGAAAAGCGTATCTTCGAGTTGTAGCGGCAGGTTCATGGCGTTTTTTCCTCTGGTATGCGGCCACATTATCAGCCTGCGCCTGGCGGTAAACCCGTTGAAATTCGTAGGCCACCGCTTTCAGCGCGCCGACATCAGCTCAAGCAGCAGTTCCCGCGGGTAGATAGTTTCACGGGCGAGGGCCAGGGCTTCCTGCGACCACCAGCGGTGATCGTGAATAACGCGCTTTTCATTCGCGCTCCAGCCTGAAAAATCGGTTTCTTCGTGGTCCACGTGAATAATAAAAAAGCGCTCGTCGGCCAGCACCGTTTCGCCATTCGGCAGCAGCATCGTAAAGGTGCGCTGCGCCACTTCAGGTCCTGGGGAGGCGCGCACGATGCCGGTCTCTTCCCGTAGCTCGCGTAGTGCCGCCTCTGAGAATGACTCGCCGTCTTCGACGCCGCCGCCCGGCGTCGCCCAGTAAGAGCGACCAGCAAGCGCGTCGTCGCGGTGGGTAAAGCGAAACAGCAATAAGCGCTGATCGGGGCTCATAATCAGCAATCGTGACGCGGGACGGGTACGCATAAGGGCCTTTTTAATGAACGTGGTTAGCGCCGGGCCGAGTATACCGCAAACCGCGCGGCACAGACGCCGATCCTTAATATTGGCAGCCCGGGTCAGTACAGCGATGTGTTAATTTAGCGACATAAGTAAATACTCAACGGGAAAATAAAATGAACAAGGATACGCTGGTAACGTTGCTGAAATATAAGCGCTGGGCGGATGCCGGCACGCTGGCGTCAGTCAAAGCCGTTGACGCCACGGCGTACCCGGAGAAGCGCCGCCTGATGCAGCGGCTGATGAACCATATTTATGTGGTGGACCGTATCTTTCAGGCCAACCTGTCGGGCCAGTCGCATGGCTATACGGCGCTCAACACGCCGGAAACGCCGGATGTTGAAACACTTGAAACGGCGCTGCGCGACTGTATAGACGGGTATATCGCCCGCGTGAGCGCAATGAACGAGGCGGATTTCGGGGAAACCCTTCGCTTTCAGTTTACCGACGGCAGCCCCGGCGAGATGACAGCGCTCGATATGCTCACCCACATGCTTTTCCACGGCACGTATCACCGGGGCGCGGTCGGCTGGCTCGTCGCGGAGTGCGGCGGCGTCGCGTTTAAAGACGTGCTGACGATTTTCCTGCGCGAACAGCCCCAGTAATCGGGCCGCCCCACGGGGCGGCGACAGGTTCACCGATGTTATTCAGCGGCTCCGGTTTCCGCCTCCGTCGTCACCCGTTTGCCGATATCTTTGAGCTGTGAATATTTCTCCAGCAGCTGCGGCGCGTCATCCAGGCTCGTGACAAACATCCACATATAGGTCATCACCGAGTAGATGTGACCGGCGTTAATCGCGGCTGACTGCGTCATCATTACGACTGTAAAGCTGAACAGCAGCGCGGCCAGCACGCCGATGGTGAAATACCCCATCGCTTCGCGATCGGAGAGCGTGATGCGCAATTTCGCCAGCAGCTGGTAATGCCGTTGCAGCGCGCGCGGCGCGGCGTGCGTCACCATATCGATCTCTTTTTCCAGCCGGTTATTGAGCCTGCCGTATAACGCCTCATTGCGGCGGGTAAACTGCGTGAGAAAACAGGCCTGCACCGCCAGGATCCCCAGACACGCGATCCCCGTCCAGAACTCGATGAGCAGCAGCATGACGGCGGCGCCCGCCATCGACGCCACGGAGGTAATCAGCGTCGGCAGGTGCAGCTCGAAAAAATCGACAAATTCCCTTGAGAGCGCGACGCGCGCCGCGATGGTTGAATGACTGAGGCGTTTCTGGCGCTGCGCCAGCACCACCGAGACGGCGAGCCCCGCGTAAATGCGGGCAAACGTGCGCGTATCCACACTGCGCCGCGTCGCGCCCAGCAGCCAGATAAACAGCACCATCAGCCCGTACAGCATCGCGCTCCGGACATTCCCCGCCAGAATGGCGTTAATGCAGATACCCGCCAGCACCGGGTAGAGCAGATAGGTGACATTCTCCGCTATCACCAGAAAGAAGGTAAAAAAGAGCTTCTTGCGGTGGCGCCGGGCCAGCGTTTTCAGCGTGGCGGCGGCGCTGGAGCCGGGAAGGGCGGTCGGGATATTTACGCTGTGCGTCTTCATGATTTCTGTTAATCTTCGGTTAGAGCAGATGCTCAAGTGGGGTGGGATGCTATTTGAGCAACTGCTCAAAGTCAATCAGAGAAAAGCAGAGTGAGCTTTCGTGAAAGAGAAAATCATTAACGCGGCGATCGCGCTGTTCCTTGAACAGGGCATTGAAAACGTCAAAACGCGCGATCTGACGGAGCACCTGGGCATTTCGCGCAGCCATATCTATCACTATTTCAAAAACTGGCAGGCGCTGTGCGTGGAGTCGATCACCACGTTTCTTGAGAATGAACTGACTGAATTTGTCTCGCGGACGGCGTCGTTACCCGCCCGTAAAAGGCTGAAAGCGTTTATCGAAGGCGTGATTTCGCCCACGCCAGATCCGACCGCGAAGCTTTATGGCTCGCTGTGGCAACTTGCAGCCCATAACCCGGAATATGCGCACCTGATGGAATCGATACTGGCCCGCTGGCACGACGCGCTGGTGGATATCCTCACGGCAGGCGCACAGGAGGGGGTGTTTCGTCGCGTTAACGCCGCGCGTTTCGCGAGACAGCTGGACGCGATGCTGTTCGGTTACAGCGATCATCTCTACACGCTGCCTTCTGATGAAGCGTTCCGCCAGGCGCAGGACGATATCGACGATTTTATCGGGCAGAATTTGCTGGCGTAGCGGCGCGGGACATCTTTCATCAGCGAGCCTGAGGGATGTGAAAATCCGGTGAACGTTCTGGTTCACATTCAGGCCTTTGTCACAAAACGGAAAACTGTAAATCCTTCTGCTTTGTACATGGTCATTCCGCGCGTGGTTGTTAAATCTTTGTATACAAAAGAGCCATGGGAAAAGGGTGGGGGACTAATGCGTGAAACGCATCGGTTGATGCGTTTATTACGCTTATTACGTGGTTACTTCTGTTCCAGTCTTCAGAAAGAGGCACAACCACAAGCGTCAACGACAACGGGAGACATCAATGCATTCCGTTATCTCACCTGTAAACACCCGTTCCCGGGCTGGCGCTATCCTGCGCGTCACGTCCGGGAACTTTCTGGAGCAGTTTGATTTTTTCCTGTTCGGCTTTTATGCCACTTATATCACGCATATGTTTTTTCCGGCGAGCAGCGCCTTCGCCGCGCTGATGATGACGTTTGCGGTGTTTGGCGCAGGCTTCCTGATGCGCCCCATCGGCGCCATTGTGCTGGGCGCGTATATCGATAAAGTGGGCCGCCGAAAAGGGCTGATTATGACGCTCTCCATCATGGCGACAGGCACCTTTCTGATTGTGCCGTTCATTTCCGTGCTGCGCCGCAAACTCGAAGAGACGCAGGAGTTCAGCGCGCGCCGTCTCCAGTTTTTCTATCCGGCGGCTCAGCGCCGACTGTGAAAGGCAGATGGACTCCGCCGCGCTCCGGTGTCCCAGTGGGCTTTCAGAAAATCGACAAAGCAGCGGATACGCGGCGAGAGATAACGGCTGGTTTGCCAGAGCGCCGAAAACGCGCCCCGCCGTTCGCAGCAGCCCGGCATGACTTCCTGAAGCTCGCCGCGGGTAAGCAGCGAATTGACAATAAAATCGGGCACGTAACAGATGCCCATCCCGGCGACGGCCGCGCGTATCATCGCTTCGATGTTATTGACCGTAAGGGCAGACGGCGCGCCTGTCATCGTCAGGCCCGTCAGTTCCCAGGGCTGGATCAGCCCGGTCGACGGAAAGCGAAACAGAATGCAGCGGTGCTTTTTTAGCGCATCTGGTGTCTGTGGCGCGCCATGTTCCGCAAGATAAACAGGGCTTGCACACAGGACGAAACGGAAGTGACCAAGTGTGGTGGCGGTAAGGCGCGAATCGGCCATCTCGCCGCTGCGGATAGCCACATCAAAACCTTCATCCACCAGATTGACCAGCCTGTCGCTGAAATCGAGCTCGATATCGATCTCGGGATAGCGGGCGGCGAACGCCGGTAAAAAGGGCATCAGCAGATGATACCCAATGACCGGCAGAGAAATGCGCAGCCTGCCGGACGGGGTGTCTGTGGCGGACGTTAACTCCGCTTCCGCCTCGCGCAACTGTTCAAGCGCAGGGCGACAGCGCGCCAGCAGCGTCGCGCCTTCAGCGGTGAGGCTTACGCTCCGGGTGCTGCGGTTAAAAAGCCGCACGCCCAGCTTTTGCTCAAGGCGGGCCACGTTTTTCCCGACGGCGGAAGCTGAAATACCCAGCACGCGCGCGGCCTGGGTAAAGCTCAGCGTCTCGGCGGTGCGAACAAACGAGGCCAGCGCTGTAAAACTGTCCATGATTATCAACTTTCTATCCGTAATGAATGGATTTCCAGTCTATTTATCATTACCGCTGTCCGCAATAGTCTGAGCGTGTTCAATCATCGTCTAAGGCCAGGCTATGTCTGTAAATACATATTTTCGGGTGGCGAACGCCACTAACGTCGCCGCGCTGGCGGTGCTCTTTGCTGCGCTGATCCTGCCGCTGAGCTTTACCGGCGGCGTCGCCACCACGCCTGCTATCGGGCATTCGCTTGGCGGCAGCGCGCTGGCGCTCGCCTGGCTGACTAACGGTTTCATGCTGACGTTCGGCGGCTCGCTGCTGGCGGCGGGGGTCATGGCCGACAAAATGGGCAGGAAGCGCGTTTTCACTGGCGGGCTGCTGCTGTTTTTCTTAAGTTGCCTGGCGGTCTGCGTGGCCAGGAGCACCGTTGCGATTGGCGCGTTGCGCGCCGTCCAGGGGATCGCCGCGGCGATGACGCTGGCCGGCGGTAGCGCGATGCTGGCGCAGCTGTTCAGCGGGCCGGCGCGCACGCGCGTGTTCGGCATTCTCGGCACGATGTTCGGGGCAGGGCTGGCGTTCGGCCCGCCGATCGCGGGCGTTGTTATTGAGCAGTTCGGCTGGCGATGGCTCTATGCGCTGCTGGCCCTGCTCGCCGGGATGAGCGCGCTGACGGGCGCGGTTTTCCTGCCTCTCGCCCGTAAACCTGACGCAATGCGCGCCGATGTGCCAGGGCTTGCGTTGTTCAGCCTCTGTCTGGTGTTTTTCACGATCGCGCTGCTGTTGATCCCACGGTATGGCATCGTCTCCGGGCCGGTCATCGCCCTGCTGCTGGCGACGCTTGTATCCGCGAAAATCTTTGTCGTTCGGTGCCGGCGCGCCACGCAACCGGTGCTGGAACTCACTTTACTGTGTAATGCGCGTTTTGCGGGCATCCTGGTGTTGCCGCTCGCGACCTGCTGCTGTTATGTCGTCTGGTTGATCCTGCTGCCGCTGCGGTTTACCGGCGCCGACGCGCTGAGCGCTACCGCCAGCGGCCTGTATATGATGGCGTTGACGCTGCCGGTGCTGCTGCTGCCGGGCGTGGCGGCGACGCTGACGCGCTGGATCAGCGCGGGTCATCTGGCCGCCTCCGGGCTGTTGATCGCCGCCGTGGGGCTGGCGCTGCTGGGCCAGGCCTTGCAGGGCGGGAGCGTGCCGCTGCTGATGGCGGCGCTCGTTATCACCGGCACAGGCTCGGCGCTGCCCTGGGGGCTGATGGATGGTCTTGCGGTCTCAGGCGTGCCGGTAGAGAAAGCCGGGATGGCGGCAGGCTTGTTTAATACAGTGCGGGTGGCGGGCGAAGGCGTGGCGCTGGTGGGCGTAATGGCCTTTCTCGCCGCGGCGAACCAACAAACGCTCGCCGCGACGGGGTATCCGGCGCAGACCATCGCCCGCGCCGCCGAATGGCTGGGTAACGGTCATCTTCAGCAGGCGCAGTCGCTGCTGCCGGGTGCGCCCCGCGCGCTGCTTTACCACAGCCTGAACCATGCGTACCTGCTGCTGTGCAACGCGCTGGCTGTGCTGACCCTGCTTTGCGCCGCCATCGTGTGGAAAACGCTGCGGGGCGGGAAGACTGACGGGTAAGCCGCCGCTTACAGATGCTGCGCCTCGACGACCTGAAGGATTTCCTTGATTTCGAAGAAATCATTCCAGAACGGGGTGTCGCGCAGCGCTTCAGTAAAGGCCTGCCAGACGGCATGGCTTTCAGCCTCCCACATCCAGATATCGGAAATCCGCGCGGAGTAAAATTCGGTATCGAAATAGCGAAGCCTGAGCGCGCCCTGCTACTGACTGAGTAAGGGCGCAAGGTGGGTGGCAATAGTGCGTTGGCGTGAAGCCAGCGGGGCATGCCTCGATGGCATGACTGACGCGCCCATGGCTTATGCGTTTTCGCGCCCCGCGCTTGCGCGCACGCTGGATGTGCAGGAGACCGCCCCGAAATTTCTGGCGCATCATGGCGGCGCTACACCACTGTGTCGCTTCTGCGCCTGAACTGAGTGATACGGCAGCGTGGGATGTTATCGCGCTGGCGCAGGGCATGATTGCCGTGGCCATCGCGCGCCGCATTCGGTTATCTCGGCTGGACGATGTGAGCGCCATTAAGGCGTTTGCGGGCGAGGATTATCAGGTGGCGGTAACCTGTCCCGACGATGAACAGTTCGGGCGGCTCTCCGAACCGTGGGTCTTTCAGCACGACGTTGAGACTATTGCAGCGCTGTAATACAAGGGGCATCAGACAAGGCAGGGCAGACGACATAAAGAAAAAAGCCAGCCGGAGTGAGAGACGGGCTGGCTTTTAACCGAAGAAATTAAACGTCAGTGTCAGATGTCGTCCAGCGTATGATCGACAACGATTTCCAGCGTCTTGCGGATGACGTCGGCCATCACCACGTCATCCGTGGTTTCCAGCACGCCAATCAACTGTAAAATAATCGCTTTGTGGGTCAGGTGACCGTCGGTGGCGAGGATGTTGCTCACGACAGCGCCCAGCAGGGCGGCTTCCTGAGCCAGCATGTCACCGGCATTACGAAAATATTCAGACAGTGCCGTGTCGGGCAGATCCGCCTGCAAATCAGTGGGGTTAAGCATCACCTGGCTCATGTACTGGCACCGTGTTTAGATTGAAAGTGGCTGAATGTAGTCAGTGTTTTTTACTGTTGCCCGGCGACGCGCTCTCGCCAAACAGCGAACGAACGTTATCGCCGTTCCACTCTTTACGCTCACGCGCGCCATTACGCCGTCCGGAAACCGTTGTCGCGGTAATTTCCACAATGACGCGGGCAATCGCCTCGCGTCGGTGAGGATCAGACTCACTGGTTTCCATTGAGCGCAGACGCGCAATCAGAACCCGCATATTGATGGGGCCTTTCTCTCTCAGAAGAGACAGGACTGCCTCTCCGATGATTTCATCTGTCAGTTGATCTTTTTCACTTCTGTTCATAAATGCGTCTCTGAATGCCGCATGTCCCGTGCCACACGCACGGGATACAACTTTTTCCGGTGGCTTCCTGCCACTGAAAATTGTCAGGCTGTGCTAAGGCCTGCAATATCCCTCCGCCGAGATTAACTTAATCATCAGGAACCTGTTCAGTAAAAGAACGCCCTGGTGTTAGCGATCGAACAGCAGGCCGATCAGCGTTTGATAATGACTTTCTTCTTCAACGCTTGAAGCCATTTCAAGACGACTAAGTAACTTGGTGCAAATACTCTTTTTATTCAGGAGACGACCGTCGCGCAGGATCTCAACGACGATTTGCCCTAATGTTTCTTGCTGAGTCGGCAGAGCCGCTTTGTCAAAGTATCGGGCAATGGCATTAGCTGTATCCGGAATGTAACCGTTCTGACGCATATGTCACTCCTGTTAAAATTTCGTAACTACGCAAGGAATAGTTAGCAGTATACTAATTACGTGAATCTTGTACATCGTTATTGTATAAGTTAGCGATCTTTTTTTGTGCAAATAATAACTTCATCATTAATTTCATTCAGTTATGATGAAATTTATTTTTAGTGTTTAGTCTGAAGTTGTACTGATTATGCAGTTTTGAGGACGAGGTGTGCCGTAGAAGGTTGTACAAGGCAGATGCAACGTAATCATTTTGTAAAATATCCTTCCTGAAAGCAGGACGAATTCAGGCTTAGCTGCCTGATTCACTGACGCTTTATACATAATCACAACAAGACGCCTGACGGGCCATCTGATAAGGTGGCCGCTTATTCACCTATTCACAGGATGCATGATGCTCACAACCATAATTTATCGCAGCCATATCTGCGACGACGTTCCGGTCACCGTACTGGACGAGATGGTGAATGCGGCGAACAACAAAAACGGCCAGGCTGATGTGACCGGCATTCTGCTCTTCAATGGCCGGCACTTTTTCCAGCTGCTTGAAGGCCCTGAAGAAAATGTGAAAGCTATCTACAGCGCCATCTGCGCCGATACGCGTCATTACAATCTGGTGGAGCTGCTGTGCGACTACGCGCCGTCGCGCCGCTTCGGTAAATCGGGCATGGAACTCTTTGATTTACGCGATTATGAGCGCGACGAAGTGCTCCAGCATGTGCTGAATAAAGGCACGTCGAAATACCAGCTGGTTTATGGCGACCGCGCGCTGCAGTTCTTCCAGACGTTTGTCGAAGCGACTGAAAAAGAAAACTATTTTGAGATCCCGCCGGGCGACAGCTGGGATTTCATCACCGAAGACGACGGCGTGACGGCGCCCGCGACCGCAGCTGCAAACAGCGACAGCCGCTTCGCGTTTCAGCCCATTATCGATCCGCTGGCGCGTGAAGTGGTCTCGCTGGAAGCGCTGTTGCGCACATCGGACGGCGCGCCGCCGCAGACCTTTTTCGAAGGGCTTGAGGGCGAGGCACTGTATAAAGCTGATTTGAAAAGCAAAAAAACGGCGTTTGAAATCGCAGGCGCGCTTCGTATCGGCCAGCAAACGCTGTGCGTAAACCTTCATCCGATGACGCTGGTGAAAATTCCGGGCGCGGTGGAGTATCTGGTGCAGGAAATTCAGGCCAACGGGCTGGTGCCGGATCAGGTGATTGTGGAATTCACGGAAAGCGAAGTGATTTCTCGTCTTGATGAGTTCACTGACGCGATTCGCCAGCTTAAGGCGGCGGGCCTGCGTGTGGCGATTGACCACTTTGGCGCGGGTTTCGCGGGTCTGCTGTTGCTGGCCCAGTTCCAGCCGGACCGCATCAAGATCAACCGCGAGCTTATCCGCGATGTCCATAAAAGCGGGCCTCGTCAGGCGATTGTGCAGGCGCTTATCAAATGCTGCGCGTCGCTGGAAATCGCGATTTCCGCGGTGGGCGTTGAGAAAGCCGAAGAGTGGATGTGGCTGGAATCTGCCGGTATTACCCTTTTTCAGGGACACCTTTTTGCCAAACCGGCGCTCGGCGGCATTCCTGCCGTGGCATGGCCTGAGAAAAAATTCGGCCTGTAAAGGTTCACGCGCCAATAGCGCATGCTGACCCGGCATGCGCCCCCCTCCGCGATTTAATGCATTTTTAAGTACACTTTTTTGTTGCCCGCAGCGCTTTGAATTCATACCCTTATCAACCAGACGGCTCTTAAATTAACTTCATGGTTGTACAATTATCAAAAATTGTACAAGCTAGAGAGAGGTGAATTTTTGAGAGATTCCTGTGTCGGTTTTGATCGTGAGTGAAGATCCTATGGCGTTTTACAGCATTGGCGAGATAGCAGAACGGTGCGGGATTAACCCCGTGACGCTTCGCGCCTGGCAGCGGCGCTATGGCCTGCTTAAACCCCAACGCAGCGAAGGCGGCCATCGCCAGTTCGATGAAGACGACATTCAGCGTATTGAAGAGATAAAACGCTGGATCAAAAGCGGCGTGCCCGTCGGCAAAGTGAAAGCGCTGCTCGATAAAGACGTCGTGGTGGCGCCCGAAGCGTGGAATGTGGTTCAGGAAGAGATGATGAGCGTGGTGCGTCAGGCGCGCCCGGCGACGCTTCGCGCCAAAATCACGGCGTTGCTGCGAGAAAACGCCGTGGACGGGCTTATCGATAACGTCTTCCTGCCGGTACGCCATCGGTTAAGCCTTGATCAATACACCGCACCGTCGATGCGCAGCATGATGGACGGCGCGCTTATCGAATACGCCACGCTGTTTCTTGCCGAAGCGCGCAAAAAAACCACCAAAGAAGCGCTGCTGATGGGCTGGGGCAATGTGGATCGCGCCCGCCTGTGGCTGGAAGCCTGCCGCCTTGCGCACCAGGGCTGGCATATTGACCTGCTGGCTGAGCCTCTTGATCTGCCGCACCCTGAGCTGTTCCCTAACCAGCACTTTTTCGTCTGGACCGATGCGCCGCTCACCCGCGAGCAGCAGGAGCGCGCCGCTCACTGGAAGGCGCAGGGGTATGCCATCACCTTTTTAACCGATCAGAAACCCGCGTAACCTGAGGCCGTTCATTCACGCCGTTCAGGGCGCGGTGGCGCGGCCCAGCGCCTCTCCGTATCGGATAGTCTTCCCTTCCAGCACGGCGTTATTCCAGCGCACGCGCTGTTCGCCAGACAGCACGATAACGGTAGAGCCCAGATGAAAATGCCCCAGTTCATCGCCTTTCTCCAGGCGCAGCGGGCTGACATAACGCAGGCTGGTCATCTTTCTTCCCGGTGGATTTACGACGCCTGCCCCTACTGTTTCCACGCAAGCCACTATCATGGCGCCAACCAGTACAATCGCCATCGGCCCGGCGTCGGTATCCATTATTCAGAAATCAGGCTATTAGCCCGATAGCGAAGCGGTAAATAAAGAATAACTTTCATGCAGAATAAAACGGCGCGTTGCGTTTAATCACAGGGTGAAAAAGAGCAAGGTTGCAGAAAATACGGCGGTATGCGTCATCTTTTATTAACACTGTTCATGTTGTACGAACGTCACGACAAGTCGCCGTCGGCATGCGTCGGGTGTTCGTAATAGCTGATGGCCCATAACGGCGATATGATACGGGGCTTCAGACCCGTTTTTACGACCGGATACGCAGTAAAAAAACCGGTCGTTTTTGGTGAGCCATCATATATGCATAAAAAAGAATTACCCCGGAAGGTGCTTAACCTCCCGGCGGGCTACTACGGCATGGTGTTAGGCATTATCGGGATGGGCTTTGCCTGGCGTTACGCCAGCACCCTCTGGCCCGTCAGTCCGCTTATCGGCAACAGTTTCGTTGTGCTGGCGATGATTATCTGGCTGCTGTTAAGTGTGGCGTTTGTTGTTCGTGCCGTGACGTTTCGCGAGAGCGTGCTGGCGGAACTGCGCCACCCTGTGCAGAGCAGTTTTATCAGTCTCTTTCCCGCCACCACGATGCTGGTGGCCATTGGCATGACCCCCTGGTGTCGGCCCGTCGCGCTGGCGCTTTTCTTCACCGGCGTGGCGGCGCAACTTTGTTATGGCGCCTGGCAGTCCGCAGGGCTGTGGCGCGGCAACCATCCAGGCGACGCCACGACGCCGGGGCTTTACCTGCCTACTGTCGCGAATAATTTTATCAGCGCGATGGCGTGCGGCGCGCTGGGGTTTCATGATGCGGGATACGTATTCCTTGGGGCGGGCGTGTTCTCATGGCTGAGCCTTGAGCCTGTGATTTTACAGCGGCTGCGTAGCGCAGGTTCATTGCCTGTGCCGCTGCGAACCTCCCTGGGGATACAGCTGGCGCCTGCGCTGGTCGCCTGTAACGCCTGGCTTGCCGTTAACGGCGGCGAGGCGGATGTCTTCGCCAAAATGCTCTTTGGCTATGGCCTGTTGCAGTTGCTGTTTATGCTGCGGCTGATGCCCTGGTACCTGGCGCAGCCCTTTAACCCCTCGTTCTGGAGCTTCTCGTTCGGCATTTCAGCCCTGGCCAGCACAGGCCTTCATCTGGGTCATCACAGCCAGAATGGGTTTTTCGCAGCACTGGCCGTTCCGCTGTTTATTTTTACGAATACCATTATTGCGCTGCTGCTGGTGAAGACGGCTTTGCTGCTGATTCAGGGAAAACTGCTGATCCGTGTTGAGCGCGAGCCCGCGCCGGACTGCCCGGAAGAGAGAATGTGACGCCTGTGAAAAAAAGCCCGGCGCTGGCCGGGCTTTTTGTTGCGCTTAGGAGAGGACTCAGAAGGTTTCCCAGTTTCCTGCGCCATCGGCAGCCAGTGTTCTCGTTGGCGCCATGAGCGGTTTCGCCGCTGGTTTCTTCACTATCGCGTCGCCCAGGCGGAAGCGTGAGATAAGCTGAGACAGCTCACCCGCCTGTTGTTCGAGCGACGCGGCGGCGGCAGAGGATTCCTGCACCAGCGCGGCGTTCTGCTGGGTCGTGGAATCCAGCTCGCTCACGGCTTTGCTTATCTGGTCGATACCGCGGCTCTGTTCGTCCGAGGCGTGAGAGATTTCCGTCATGATCCCGCTGACGCCTTCCACAGAGGAGACGATATCCTTCATGGTTTCGCCCGCTTTATTGACCATCGCGGAGCCGGAGCTGACGCGGTCAACGGATTCCTGAATCAGACCCTCAATCTCTTTCGCGGCCTGCGCGCTGCGGCTGGCCAGCGTTCTGACTTCGCCTGCGACCACCGCGAACCCGCGCCCTTGTTCGCCGGCGCGCGCGGCTTCTACCGCGGCGTTCAGCGCCAGGATGTTGGTCTGGAAGGAGATGCCATTAATCACCGTGATGATGTCTTTGATTTTGTTCGAGCTGTCAGTAATGTTCTGCATGGTTTCGACCACATCCCAGACAATCTGCCCGCCGCTGCGCGCGTTCTGCGCGGCGGTGTTCGCCAGCGTGCTGGCTTCGCGAGCGTTATCGGCGTTGCGTTTTACGGTCGAGGTTAACTCTTCCATACTGGCGGCGGTTTCCACGACGGCGGCCGACTGCTCCTCGGTACGCGAGGCCAGATCGGTGTTACCGACAGAAATCTGCGAAGACGCCGAGGCGACATAGACCACCGATTCTTTGATCTGGGTAATCAGCTCGCGCAGTCGCTGGTTCATGGTCGCCATCGCCGCGCTCAGTCGGCCAAGCTCATCCGTAGAACCCGCTTCAATGACCGTTGTCAGATCGCCTGCGGCGATACGCTCCGCCACGTTCAGGTTATAGCGGATCTGCGAGGTCATCTGACGCGTAATCAGCCAGGCGATAAACAGCCCGATAACCACCGAAAAGAGCGCGACAATCGCAACGATATACATCACATGCGCAATTTTGGCGCTGCTTTTATCCGCCTGGAGCTGTGCCAGTTCGGCAGTGGCGTTATTGAGTTTGTCGGCAACAAGCGTCATGTTGTCCGCCCCGGCCTTCGCGTTTTTCAGTGCGAGGCTATAGGTATCGACCGCGCTGGCCAGCGTATTCAGCGCTGACTGGAGCGTATCGGCTGAGCCTGCGACCGCAGAGGTATTTTCGGTTTTAATCGCCGCCAGTGAAGATAAAGCCTGCTGCGCGTCGGCATGTAATTGCTGTAGCCCGTCTGCCCCACGCGAGGAGACAATGACCCCCGCATCAGCCCGCGCTTTTTCGATAAAATAGAGCAGATTGACGCTGGATTTGGACAGCGACTCACTGTTACGCAGCGCGTTAGCCGCCTCGTCAAACACGGATTGCCGGGCTGCCTCCAGTACCTTTTTACCCTGCTCAATACTGGCGCCTTCCAGCCCGATAAAATTACTGCGTGCGTCGCTGTACTCTTTAACCTTCGCGCTCAGCCCCTGAAATAACAGCCCTGCGTCTTTTTCCCAGGTGAACTTATCGCCTTCTTTAATTTTGTCCGCCATTTTATTAATAGCGGTGAGATTCGCCTGCGCGGCCTTATCTTCATGCGTCAACTGATAAATCAGCCGGTTACGCCTGGCGTTATTGAGGTCATTGCTTAACTGATTGACCAGCTGTTCTTTATCAGAGTGCTCGCTGATAGCCGAAAGCTGATTAATATTAATGGCGGAAGCGATAATAATAATCCCGACCAGTACTGAAAAGCCGCCAAACAACTTCGCTGCTACGGAAAGATTTTTAAAAACACCGGGTCTGCCTGTCATTGTTGATTCCTCGGCTGCTTATCTTGCTGTCGTACCTGTCGCTCCGCCGCTTTTATGTGCGCCGCGATTGTTCGCGCGCTGATGAAGCGCGTGAGGGCCAGGTAATGTCTGTTTAATCCATAAGGGTTATCGGCACAAACTGAAATTATATTCAGGATATATTTTCAGGAATTTTTCATCGACTTCAAAATCAGGGTATTAGTTATTTTTGTGATGTAATATCTGTGAGCGAGTTAACAAAGGGAATACGGGATGGGGGTATTCAGGAATGCTTTGCGTAAAAACCATAAGCGTGCTCAGAATATAAACCGCACGTCTTTTTATTAGCACGCTAATTCATGGCAGGTGAATCGTAGTGAAAAAAGCTTTTGCCGACAAATGGCGTTATACCCGGCGGGTACACTGATGGCGCGTTTATTTATCACGACAACGAGGTAGACATGTCTTTTACCCATATGCGCATTGCAAGACCGGTCACCGATCTCGAAAAATCTTTCCGGCTCTGGTCGCAGGGGCTGGGTCTGACACGGCTTGCGGATTTCACCGATCACGCGGGCTTTAGCGGCGTGATGCTGGGCCGCAAGGCGTTGCCCTGGCATCTCGAATTTACGGTCTGTCTTGCACACCCTGTTACGCCATCGCCAGGCCATGAAGATCTGCTGGTCCTTTATTACCCGGATAATACCGAATGGCAGCGGACGTGCCGCACGCTCGAAGAGGCTGGGTTTACCCGCACGCCGTCTTTTAACCCTTACTGGGACATCAACGGGCAAACCTGGAGGGATCACGATGGTTACCGGGTGGTGGTGCAACACCAGGCATGGTAACGCGTAGTCCGGCGTTCTGACCGACCTACCAGAATAAGTAAATCCTGATAAAGATCATGCTCTGCGGGGCGCGGAAGGCTACACTGCTTCTGCGCTTTTTTGCGCGTAATAACAATAAATTAATCCCGGTCGGTAAGGGAATACAGGGGGTAAAATGAAATATACCGCGTTACTGGCGCTCGCCATGTTTTGCGTACACAGTGGCAATGCGTTATCGGCCGCACCTGCGTCAGTGAATCAGACGCCGGATCAGAGTTATCAGGAAACTATCAAAGCCTTACCCGCGCTTCAGCCCATTACCTTTAAAGCGGCGCATGAAACGCATCAGGTGCTGGTATTTATCGATAACCAGTGCGTGTATTGCACTAATGTCGTGAAAAACATTAATACCTATACCGATGCGGGTCTGACGATGTCCTTTTTAACTATCGCGCCCGGCTCTATCCGGGATTCCGTTATTGCGGATATGGCCCGGGTGTGGTGCGCCACGGATAAACAGAAAAGCCTGAAGAATGCGATGGTGGGGTTTTTACCGGATAATGACGCCACGCCGGAATGTGAAAACCTCATCAAAGCGCAATCCGCTTTTGCGATTAAAAATGGCGTTGAGGTGACGCCCACGATGGTGGTGCTGGATAACCCGCCGCAGGTATTTTTAGGCTCTCTGACGGCTGAAACTATTCTGGCTCGTCTCTCCGCGCCGTCGCAGAAATAATTATTTACCGCGGCGTCTCGCCGGGCGCCGCGTACAGGCTAAAGCCGTAACGCCATGGCGCAACGCCCGGCGCGCGCAAAGCCGTGCGCGGCTTCTTCATCAAGCAGGCGAGCCAGACGTTCCGGCATCTCTGCGTCTGAAATCACGTGGAAACCCAGACGCGCATAAAACGGCTGATTCCACGGCACGTTTCGGAACGTCGTCAGCGTCAGCGCGGCGAGCTGTTTTTCCCGTGCGTGATGAATGGCCCCGGCCATCAGCATTTTCCCAAGCCCCATTCCCTGACAGTCGCGCATCACCGCCACGCCCAGAATATGCAGCGCGTCGGCGGTATATTCCCCGTTGATAAACCCGACGGGAATGTCATCCTCATTCACCACGACCGCAGAATATCCCTGCTCGCAAAGCCGGTGATGTAAATCCTCAGGCTGGACGCCATCGCTCGCCACCCAGGCGAGCGTCGGGATCGTCTCAAATGCGCTGTCCGCCGAACGCTCAATGGCTTGAAGACAGCCAATATCTGCGGTTACGGTCTTTCTGATACGAAAGGTCATTGTGGCTCCCTGTTCTGTCGACGCCATATTTCGCCCGCGGGCGAAGCATCGCGTTTTCATGCTCTTACACTGCAACAACATTCAGTGATGGAGAAAACCCATGATAGCCGTTTTATTTGAAGCGCAGGCGCTGCCTGAGGCGCAGTCGCGTTATTTCGAACTCGCCGCGGCCCTGAAACCGCTGCTGGCGGATGCACCGGGCTTTATCGAGCTTGAGCGGTTCCAGAGCCTCACCGCGCCCGACAAAATTCTGTCGCTCTCCTGGTGGGAGAGCGAAGAGGCGGTGCGTCAGTGGAAAGGCAATCTCATGCACCAGGCCGCCCAACAGGAAGGGCGGGCGCGCATTTTCGCGCATTACCGCATCCGCGTGGCGCAGGTGCTGCGCGATTATTCCTCTGATACAAAGGATAACGCACATGTATGATATCCACGTGATCCTCAGCAATACGCCAGGCGCGCTGGCCGCGCTGGGTACGCTGCTCGGTAAAAGCGGCGTCGGTCTTGAAGGCGGCGGCGTCTTTTCATTTGCGCACGAGAGCCACGCGCATTTTCTGGTGGAAGACGGCGAAACGGCGCAGCGGGTGTTGCAGGACGCCGGATTTACGGTGCGCCACGTCGCCCGTCCGCTTATCCGCAAGCTGCCGCAGGCGCGTCCGGGCGAGCTTGGCGAGATAGCCCGGGCGCTGGCAGATGGCGGCGTGAATATTCTTGTGCAGTACAGCGATCACGCCAACCGGTTGATTCTTGTGACCGACAACCACGAACAGGCGGAAAAGGTAACCAGACCATGGGCAGTCCCGGACGAAACCCCCTGACAGACGCCGACACGGCGCCAGGGCTTGAGCAGGCGATGTCGGGCGTCGCGGCGGCCATGGCCGATCCCTCGCGCGTCACGATGCTCTGCGCGCTGATGGATGGCAGGGCGTGGACCGCGACGGAGCTCAGCGCGGTGGCGGATATTGCGCCGTCCACCGCGAGCGCGCATCTCGCGCGCCTGCTGGGCCACGGGCTGGTGGTCTGCCTCTCTCAGGGGCGGCACCGCTACTACCGGCTGGCGGGGCATGACATCGCCGGGCTGCTGGAGACGCTGATGGGTGTTTCCATGAGTCCTCGCCGCCAGCCTGCGACCCGTACGCCGGGGCATTTACGCCACGCGCGCACCTGCTATGACCATCTGGCGGGCGAACTCGCCGTGCAGCTCTATGCGTTTATGCTGGAAGAAAAATGGCTGACGCCGGATGGCGACGCGCTCACGCCGTTCGGGCGCGAGCGCTTTGCGGCGCTTGGCGTGCCGCTCAGTCCAAAGCCCAGACGCAAAGCGTGCTGCCCGTGTCTCGACTGGAGTGAGCGGCGTTATCATCTGGGCGGCGATGCTGGCGCGGCTTTACTCACGCTGTTTGTGCAACAGGGCTGGGTTCTGAGAACGCCGGGCTACCGGGAAGTGACCGTCACCGCCGCCGGGCGCGGCGCGCTGCGTCGCGTCTTCGCCATTGATAGCGAGGTAACAGTCTGAAAACCTCGCGATAATTCATCGTGCCGTCATGTAAACACTATACTTATCAACCCTGGACCATCGCTAAATGAGGAACCACTGATGAGCACAATCAAGACGCAGGACGGCACGCAGATCTATTACAAAGACTGGGGCGCAGGCAAACCGGTGCTGTTCAGCCACGGCTGGCCGCTGGATGCGGACATGTGGGACAGCCAGATGAATTTTCTGGCGGAGCGCGGCTACCGCGTGATTGCGTTTGACCGTCGCGGCTTCGGGCGTTCCGATCAGCCGTGGAACGGCTATAACTACGACACTTTTGCTTCTGACATTAACGACCTCATTCAGGCGCTGGATCTCCAGGACGTAACGCTGGTGGGTTTCTCTATGGGCGGCGGCGATGTGGCGCGCTATATCGGCAAATACGGCACCACACGCATTGCGGCGCTGGTGCTGCTGGGCGCGGTGACGCCGGTGTTCGGTAAGATCGGCGATTACAGCCAGGGCGTGGATCTTTCCGTCTTTGACGGTATTCGCGACGGCCTGCGCAAAGATCGCGCGCAGTTTATCAGTGATTTCGCCGCGACGTTCTACGGCACCAACGCAGGCCAGACGGTGTCGGAAGGCGTGCTGACCCAGACGCTGAATATCGCGCTGCTGGCCTCGCTGAAAGGAACTATCGACTGCGTCACCGCGTTCTCGGAAACCGACTTCCGCGGCGACCTGCAAAAAGTGGATGTGCCGACGCTTGTGATCCACGGCAGCAACGACCAGGTCGTGCCGTTTGAATCCACCGGTAAAGTGGCGGCAGAGATGATCGCTAATGCTGAACTGAAAGTGTACGACAACGGCCCGCACGGCTTTGCCGTCACGCATCAGGACCAGCTGAACGACGATCTGCTGGCGTTCCTGAAATCCCTTTAAACGCTTTTCTCCGCTGGCCGGTTTTTCCGGCCAGCGCATCAAGCCGGCATTACGCCTGCCCGGTCGCGTCCTTACCCACCAGCACGGTGGTGAGCACGAAGGACATCACCAGCGCCATGGCGACGCCCGACAGGGCAAAGATGAAATACGGGCCGATATAGGCAGGCAGACTAAAAATACTCGACAAAATGTACCCGTAAAGCCGCACGCCAAAGAAAGCGATAAAGGCCGAGGCCAGCGAGCTTGCGATCGTGGCCGAGATAAAGGCTTTTTTATAGCGCGTCAGTACGCCAAACAGCGCGGGTTCGGTAATGCCGAGCAGCGCGGAAATCGCCGCTGACAGCGTGACGGTTTTCTCCTGGCGGTCTTTACTCAGGCGCCAGATGGCAAACGTCGAACCGGCAATCGCCATGTTGGCCATAAACATCATCGGCATCAGCATGTCGTAGCCGCGCTCGCTGAAGTTTTGCAGCGCTATCGGCGTCATGGCGTGGTGCATACCGGTCAGAACGGCAACCGGGCGAATGGCGCCGACAATCAACCCGGCAAAACTCGCCGATACGCTGAACAGCCCTTCAATAAACAGCGCCAGCCCTTTGCCTAACCAGATCCCAATCGGGCCTATCACCACCAGGGCCGCCAGCGCGCCGATAAACAGCGTCAGGGTGGGCGTAAACACGGTTTTCAGCACGTCAGGCATAATGCTGTCGACCCAGCGATGGATATAGCTCAGGGCCAGGATCGAGAAAATCACCGGGATGACGCTCGCCGAATAGTTAAACACCGACACCGGGATGGCATTGAGCAGCCAGAGCGCGCTGACCGCGCCTTCCTGATGCGTCGCCAGCGCTTTGGCCGCCTCTATCAGCGACGGGTACATCAGACACGCCGCGACGGCTGCCGCCAGGTACTCATTGACCTTAAAGATTTTGGCGGCGGAAACGGCGAGGAAAAACGGCAGGAAGTAAAATACGCCGCTCGCGATCAGATCGATGATCATCACCGTATCGCTTTTCGCGGACACGACTTTCAGCGCGATTAACCCGGCCAGCAAGCCCTTGATCATCCCGGCGCCGGCGATGGCTGGCACGATCGGGCCGAATACCCCGGAGACGGTATCCATAAAGAGCGAAATCAGGCCCTTGCGCCCTTTGGCGGGTGCCGTGGCGGCGGCCGGGTTATCGCCAAGCGCGGCGAGCATCTGTTCGTACCAGCTATTGACCTTTGGGCCGATGATGACCTGGAACTGATCGCTCTGGCGCTGCGCGCCCAGCACGCCGGGCAGCTTTTTTATCGCCGTCTGATCGACTTTTTCATCATCAACTAAATCGAAGCGCAGCCGCGTCATACAGTGCCAGACTTTATTAATATTCCCCTGGCCGCCCACCAGACGAATAATATTATTGATGGCTTCTTGCGTCCCCATAAAGACTCCTGCCGTATGTTGTTGTCGTTTTAATGGTCCTCTGAAGGATAATTAAACCCCACTAACAAAACAAACCAATAAAAGTTGACATTGTTCACACCTTTCCTATGTAAAAGGGTTTTGGTGGCGTATTCAGTGAAATTGGTATGGTTTATTAATGACTTTAAGGCGGAATAGCTGACCAAAATAAATAGTCAAAAAAAGGGTTTACCCGTCAATATTTTTAGGGCCATGATATTCCCATGACGTATTCCCACAGCGCTGTAAAGGAGTTATTTCGTGACGCCTGTGATAATCAAAAATATCGAATGTTTTATTACCCGCCCGGACAGACATAATCTGGTGACGGTTCGTGTAACGACCGACCAGGGCGTGACGGGGCACGGTTGCGCGACGTTCCAGCAACGGCCGCTGGCAGTCAAAACGCTCGTGGAGGAGTATTTACAGCCGCTGCTGACGGGTCGCGATGCGAATAACATTGAAGATCTGTGGCAGATGATGAACGTTAACGCCTACTGGCGTAACGGTCCGGTGATGAACAACGCGATTTCGGGCGTCGATATGGCGCTGTGGGATATTAAAAGCCAGCTCGCCGGCATGCCGCTGTATCAGCTTTTTGGCGGCAAATCCCGTGACGCCATCCCGGCGTACAGCCACGCCAGCGGCGACACGCTGGACGCGCTCTTTGCGTCAGTAGATGCGCTCATCGAAAAAGGCTATCGCCATATCCGCTGTCAGCTCGGTTTTTACGGCGGCACGGCTTCTGGCCTTCATGCGCCGGAAAATCCCACGCCTGGCGCCTGGTTCGATCAGCAGGAATATATGAGCAATACCGTCGATATGTTCCGCGCGCTGCGTGAGAAATATGGCTGGAAGCTACATATTCTGCATGACGTTCACGAGCGCCTGTTCCCGCAGCAGGCTATACAGCTCGCCAAACAGCTGGAGCCTTACCAGCCCTATTTTATTGAGGATATTCTGCCGCCCCAGCAGAGCGCCTGGCTGGAACAGGTGCGCCAGCACAGCTGCGTGCCGCTGGCGATGGGCGAGCTCTTTAATAACCCGAGCGAATGGCACGATCTGATTGTTAACCGCCGTATCGACTTTATCCGCTGCCATGTCTCGCAAATCGGCGGGATCACCCCGGCGCTGAAGCTGGCGCATCTGTGTCAGGCGTTCGGCGTGCGCCTCGCCTGGCATGGCCCTGGCGATATGACGCCGGTTGGCGTGGCGGTGAACACGCATTTAAATATTCATCTGCATAACGCGGCCATTCAGGAGTTCATTCCCCGCTCGGCCATGACGGACAAGATTTTCCCGGGCGCGCCTGAGGTCAAAGACGGCTTTATCTATCCGCCGGTCAACGCCGGCATTGGGGTGGGATTCAACGAGGAACTGGCGCGGGCGCATCCAGTGATGTATCGCCCGCATGAATGGACGCAAAGCCGCCTGCCGGACGGCACCCTTCACACGCCCTGATTCTGGCGGCGGGTTAAGGTGTCACGGTTATAGGGGATGACATAGGTGCAGGTATAATTGATATCAATAATATCGCTCACCTCAAAGACGCGCCCGCCCTCCAGAATGCCGCGATTATTAATGTGCATCGCCGGGCTGCCTTTCTTGCAGCCCAGTAATACCGCCTGTTCGCGGCTCACGCTTACGGCGCGGTAGGTGGTCAGCATGTGGGAAATCGTCAGCCCTTTGCCCAACACATATTGCTGAATGGAATGCTCAATCGCCTGCTGATTCAGGTCGGGAAAATCCGCGACCGGCAGACTGGAAATTTCCAGCTGCACCGGCGCGTCATCGACATAGCGCAGGCGGCAAAAATGCCAGATAAAACTCTCTTCACCGATACCAAAAATCTGCTGCGCCGCTTTGTCCGGGCGCTTTTTATGCAGGCTAAGCATGCGGTAGCGGATTTGATCGAAGCGTTTTTCGGTGATCGAGTTGTATACCAGCGGGTTATTGCGCGCCTGCTCGTTGATCCAGGCGCCTGAGCCCTGAACAATCCGCACGACGCCGATGCTCACCAGTTTTTCCAGCGCCTGGCGAATGGTAAAACGCGAGACGCCATACTCTTCAGCTAACTGTCTTTCCGGCGACAGTTTTCGCGGGCCCGGCGTGGTGTCCTGGTAGATTTTGCTGAGCAGATCCTGGGTCACAAACTCTTTTTTATTCATTACCTTTACCTGCATAACATCGGCGGGCGTCGCAGGGGGTAAGAGTATCACCGGACGGCGTTATTTTCAGTCTGCCGTAAGAAAGTCTGTGGAGTGAATCGCTGTGGGTACGCGTGAGGCGAGCCGTCGGTGAAGGCCGACGGCGCTATCTCACGGGGAACGTGTCGATAACGACCGCTGGCAGCTTATTTTTCATCAGGGAACGCCTGCTGTCTGATCCGTTATCTGTAATGTTACCGTTAACGGTGTGAGCACTTGCTCCATACTGTTAAATTATTGTCACCAGACGGGCTCCAGCCCCTCCAGAAACGGCGGGCAGTACCGATAACCCCTGAAGCAACGTTGGTTATTTCCGGGGAACCGTTTCGTGACTCTCAGGCAGTTTATTTCTTACCGTCTTGGGTTGAGCACTTCGCTTGGCCGAAGCCTGGCTGTCTTACTTCTGTTCCTCCTGGTGGGCGGGATCGGCACGAACATACTGGTGTTTATGCACTCCTGGGACGATGAGATAGCACAGGCGGCAAACAAGGCCGTTAACCTCTCTGTCGCTCAGGTGCGTCAGGCGGAAGACACCTTTATGGCGGTCGGCCAGACGCTTGATGACGTGCGCACTACGGTGGGCGCAGGCCAGGCCTCGACCTACCACAACTATCTGGTGCGGCTGAAAGCGCGCCAGCCGCTGCTCGACGGGCTCTATTTCTATAATGCGCAGGGAATGATTAAAGGCTCATCTTCCGGCATTACAGGCATTCCGGAAGACATTACGCACAAGGATTTTTTCCGCTTTCATGATGAAAATCGCCAGACCGGCATTCATATCGGGCGTGTGATTAAAAGCCTGGCGTCGGATGAACTGGTGATCCCGGTGTCGGTGCGGGTCAACGATCTCAGCGGCGGTTTTGCGGGCGTGGTGCTCGCCACCGTTAAGCTTGAGTACTTCCAGCGCTTTTACAGTTATTTTGAACTCGGCCCGCGCGATATGCTGGCGCTACTGCTGACCGATGGCTCGGTACTTTGCGTGCGTCCTTACGATAAAGCAAAAATCGACATGAATATTTCCGGGAGCCCGCTGTTTACCCGCGAGCTTATCCGGGCCGATCGCGGAACCGGCACCTGGGTGGCGTCGCTGGATCACATCGAAAGAGTATTTGGCTTTGCCCGCACGGAAAAACTGCCGCTGGTGGTGGTCGCCGGTTACGATCGTGCGGAAGTGCGTATGCACTGGCTGCGCAATAATCTGCCGGGCCTGCTCTCCAACTTTATGCTGCTGCTGGGGTTTCTGGTGTTCAGTTCCGTGGTGTTTCGCAAGGTGCGCAGCAGCATTCGCGATCAGCAGGAGCTCAAACAGCTGCGTGACGAACTCCTGAAAGCCAACCAGACCTTTAAATCGATGGCGATGGCCGACAGCCTGACGGGGCTTGCCAACCGCCGTAAATTCGACACCACGCTTGCGAAAGTGCTGGCGGATTCCGCCACGTCAGGAAGCCCGGTATCGCTGATTATGCTCGATATCGATTTCTTCAAGCGCTACAACGACAGCCGCGGCCATGCCGCTGGCGACGCCTGCCTGCGGCTTATCGGTAATACCCTGCAAATGGTGACGCTGCGTACCTGCGATCTGGTGGCGCGTTACGGCGGGGAGGAGTTCGCGATAGTGCTGCCGGAGACGACCGGCGAAGAGGCGCTGGCGCTGGCGCAGCGGGCGGTCAGCATGATCCGGGATAAACATCTGCCGCACCCGTCGACGGATCTGCCGGAGCAGGTCGTGACCATCAGCGCCGGTTGCCATACGGTCAGGGGCAATGGACGTGAAGACGCGTTCAGCGTACTCATCCGCGGTGCCGACACCGCGCTCTATCTGGCGAAGAATCGCGGGCGTAATCAGGCGTTTCGCCTGCCAAATACTATCGCCACCGGCAATGACAAATCCATCTATGCCGCCTGACCCTCTGCTGTCAGACCAGAGGGAAGCCGAAGAAAGACAACGCGCCCCGTCAGGACAGCCTCCTCTGGCGGGGCGTCATTTTTTATGAGCCGCCTTATCCGCTCCAGTTGCAGTACCCTGACAGGCGCTTTTTCGGACGGATTATTGTGGTGGGCTCCCATTAAGATTGCACTGAATTAGCGAAGCGGTATTTTTGATGGCAACTAATAACATTGTTAATATTTCATTTTCTAATGAAAATTGATGTTTAAGATAAATCGCAGGTTCAGTGTTTTCCTTCCGCAAAGACAAGTGTAAAACTATATTGTTTTCAAAGGTATTATTTTGCAGGCAACGTAACGGCAGACAATATGATAATTTTTCCTTATTAATATTAATAAGTCTCTTTGTGGCGCATTTTTGGGCTGGTTTCTTTTTTTTGTGAGCCGCGACACATTCACTCTCCCGTCGGGTGCAATCTTCCGGCAATAAAAATGAAACAAATACACGATATACGCGGAAATAATTCGAATGAGATTCGTCTTAATTTCCGGGGCGGTATTGTTTAGCCTTTTGAATAAATTTACAGTGAAACCGAATTATTTGCCTCCGGGCTCTGCTTATTCTCACCTGCTATCTGATAACAAGGAGTATTACATGGCTATTGATATGTTCCTGAAAGTGGAAGGCGTTACTGGCGAATCTAAAGATGCCAACCATGCCAGCTGGATCGATGTGCTTTCTTTTAACTGGGGCGCAGCGCAGCCGGGAAATATGGCTGTGGGTGGCGGCGGTGGCGCCGGTAAAGTTAACTTTCAGGATTTAGCCGTGCAGGCCATTGTGGATAAAGGCACGCCCGCAATTCTGAAATTCTGCGCCAGCGGTAAGCACGTCAATAAGGTTGAGCTTTCTGTCTGTAAAGCCGGTGGTCAGCAGGTGGAATATTCAAAAATCGTTCTTGAAGATGTGCTGGTAACCCGCACCGAATTTACCGGCGTCGGTCAAACCGATACGGTACTGGTAAATTACTACTTCCAGGCCGCGAAAGTGAATTTCCATTACTGGGAACAGTCGAATCAGGGCACCAAAGGCGCTGAAACCAAAGCTGGCTGGGATATTAAACAGAATAAAGAACTCTGATAAAAAAGGAGTGGCAAGATGGCAGAAATTAACTCCATGATAAATGCCCTTCTTTCCGATCGGTCCCACTTTAATGAACAAGAAATACATACTATTATCGACTTCGTGAATGAACTCGATGATGACATGCTGTATCAGTTTGAAAATGCTGAAGAACGCAGCGTGATGTATAGCTATGAGCAATTACTGGCCAGCTCCCGCCCTGTTGGCGTCAATAACGGCGGGCGCGATCTGGAAATGGGATTACTCAATTCCGGACCGAATAATACTATTCAGAATAACCGGCAGTTCTTTGACCAGTATAATACCCGCGTTCCTCGTATGGGCGGGCGCGGGGGCAACATTTATAATGAAGCCACTAAAATCAGCTATGATTTTGCCGGTAAAATTATCACAGGGCTTGGCGGGATGTTTGGCGCGTCCGCCGGTGTCGCCGCGACGGTCACATCCGGTAGCGCCGCGGCAAACGCGGCTTCGTCCCTGGGCGTGCGCACCGCATTTCTGGCCGCAGGGGGTGTTTGCGGCGTCGTGGGCGGGGTACTGGTGCTCCTGCGCAATACGTTGTCGGACAGACAGACGGCGAATAACAAACGCTTTCTGGAAACCGTCAAAAAAGCCGTGAAAGTGCGTAATAAAGTGAATAAGTTTTTCGAAGAGACCAATAACAAGGTGGTGAAAGATCCGGCAAAGGCGAAAACACAGCTTGATTCCGGTCTGGCCTCACATCCGGCCCGCTTTGCGGCAGGCCCTGGCGGCTCGACGGTTTACGCCGATTTGTCGCCGGTCGAAAAACTCATCACCGAGGATTTCGCGACGCAGCACTATGATATCCGCTCAAAAGTGGTTATCAGTCGTGGCAATCCGTGGCACATCACGCTCAATACGCTGCGCGGCGGCACTAAGCAGTTTTCTCAGGAAGAGATGACCGTTCTGCAGAATATCGCAAGCCGGTTGTAAATGTGCGGCATGCGACGGGCAACCGTCGCTGTTGCTCTTTTTTTGGCGGTCCCGGCCAGGCCCGCATGCTTCCGTTATTCTCCTCAGGCTCATCATGATGAATCATAACCGGCGCAACATATGGCGCTGTCCCACTGCGCTGAACGCTACCCGCCGTACTTAAAGGTTTCTTTGCGCGTATCCTGGCGATACCCGTCACAGCGGCGGTGATTTTTTTACAACATTTTTATACGAGGGGCGGTTTAATAAGAGGATCTGTCAGTAGAATCTTTTGAGGCCTGGTTTTGCTACCGCACGCTCCTGCAAATTCTTCACGTCCCGCCATTGTCATCCATCTGTGTGGTTTTCTGGTGTTGCTCTACAGCTTTTCGATGCTGCCACCGATGCTCGTCGCGCTGTTTTGTAAGGATCGCAGTTACTTTTCCTTTCTGGTGACTTTCGTCACTTTCTTTGTGCCAGGTTGCGCCGCATGGCTTGCCACACGCCGCCAGATAGCGCCGCTTAAAACCCGCGACGGTTTTCTGATAATCGTTCTGTTCTGGATACTGTTTTCCCTTATCAGCGCGATGCCGTTCTGGCTCGATAACGCGCTCGGCCTGAACGCCGCGCAGGCGCTTTTTGAAGGCGTATCCGGGATAACGACGACGGGCGCCACCATCATGAATGATGTGAGCGGGCTTCCGAAGGCTTATCTTTACTACCGCGCGCAACTCAACTTTATCGGTGGTCTGGGCGTTATTGTCCTCGCGGTCGCCGTGCTGCCGCTGCTCGGAATAGGCGGCATGAAACTGTATCAGTCGGAGATGCCCGGCCCGTTTAAGGAAGAGCGCTTAACGCCGCGTCTTGCAGATACGTCGCGCACGCTCTGGCTTACCTATGTCTTGCTGGGAGCCGCCTGCGCCGTGGCTTACCGGATAGCGGGTATGCCGTGGTTTGACGCGCTGTGCCACGGGCTTTCTACCGTCTCTCTCGGCGGGTTTTCCACGCGCAATGAAAGTATTGGCTTTTATGACAGTTATCCGATCGAACTGGTGGCGGGGCTGTTTTCACTGTTATCCGCGGTAAATTTTACCGTCTGGTTCGTCGCCTTTACCCGGCGAACTTTAAAACCCTTTCGCCGCAACGCCGAACTGCACTTTTTTCTTCTGGTCACGCTGATTATCGTGCTGCTGACCGCCTGGCAGGTCTGGCATAAGGGGATGTACGACCTGACAGGCAGCCTGGTTCATGCCTTCTTTCTGGCAAGCTCAATGATTACTGACAACGGCCTTGCGACGTCAGACTATGCGAGCTGGCCTGCGCACACTATCGTCATGCTGTTGCTGGCGAGCTTTTTTGGCGGCTGTGTGGGCTCAACCTGTGGGGGCATTAAAGCGCTGCGCTTTCTGATCCTGTTTAAACAAAGCCGTAATGAGGTGCATCAGCTGGCGCATCCGCGGGCAATCCTCAGCCTGCATATCGGTCAGAGCGTCGTGAATGAGCGTGTGCTGCGCTCGGTATGCAGCTTTTTCTTTCTCTACATGCTGGTCAGCATTCTGTTTATCTGGGCGCTAACTTCAATGGGATATGATCTGTTAAGCGCCTTCGGTACGGTAGCCGCCTGCATCAATAATATGGGGCTTGGGTTCGGCGTGACGGCGGCGAGCTTCGACACGCTCAATGACGGCGCGAAATACCTGATGTGTCTGGCGATGATTCTGGGGCGGCTTGAGATCTATCCGTTCCTGATCCTGCTCTCGCGGTTTTTCTGGCGCGCCTGAGCCCGGCGGTCAACGGCTCCGCCTGAAAAGGAGCCGTTGATTAAGGTTCAACTGCATCAGGGCGCAGGCGGAATGACAATCTCGCCATCTTCTTTGGTAAACGGGCCTTGCTGCGGATCGGGCAGAAGGGCCAGCACCGCTTCTGAGGGACGGCACAGCCGGGTGCCAAGCGGCGTCACTACGATCGGACGGTTAATCAGTATCGGGTGCGCCAGCATCGCGTCCAGCAACTGCGCATCACTGATTTTCTCATCGTCCAGCCCGAGCGCCTGATACGGCTCGACATTTTTACGCAGCAGCGCCCGCACGCTAATTCCCATCTCCGTAATCAGCGTTTTCAGTTCGTCGCGCGTCGGCGGCGTGTCCAGATAAAGAATAATGGTCGGCTCCACGCCGCTGTTGCGGATAAGGCCAAGCGTGTTGCGCGAGGTGCCGCAGGCCGGGTTATGGTAAATCGTAATCGGGGTCATCAGGATTCTCCGTCAGGGCGCGTTTTGCCGCACCCTGGACCAGGTTAAAAAGAGAGACGCAGGGCGAGGGCGGCAAGCGTCACCAGCAGCACCGGCAACGTCATGACAATACCGACCCGGAAGTAATAGCCCCAGCTCATCGCAATATTTTTCTGCGCCAGCACATGCAGCCACAGCAGCGTGGCGAGGCTGCCGATTGGCGTAATCTTCGGGCCTAAATCGCAGCCGATGATATTCGCGTAAATCATGGCGTCCTTAACGACGCCCGTGGCGGCGCTGCCGTCAATAGAGAGCGCGCCGACCAGCACCGTTGGCATATTATTCATTACAGAGGAGAGCGCGGCGGTCAGAACGCCCGTCCCGAGCGTCGCGCCCCAGATCCCGTGCTGCGCGAAGAGGTTAAGCAGGGTGGAGAGATAACCGGTCAGCCCGGCGTTGCGCAGGCCATACACCACCAGATACATGCCCAGCGAGAAAATGACGATTTGCCACGGCGCGCCTTTCAGCACTTTGCGCGTATCGATAACGTCTCCCTGACGCGCGACGAGCCAGAGCACTACCGCCGCCACGGCGGCGACCAGACTCACCGGCACGCCAAGCGGCTCCAGCGCGAAAAAGCCCACCAGCAGCAACACCAGAACCAGCCAGCCGGTCATGAAGGTACGCCGATCGCGGATTGCCGTCTGCGGCGCGCTAATTTTCTCACGATCGTATGTCGCCGGAATGGCTTTGCGGAAAAACAGGTGCAGCATCACCAGTGAAGCCGCTACCGAGGCGAGGTTTACCGGCACCATCACGGCGGCGTAATCGCTGAAGCCGAGCGAGAAAAAATCCGCCGTCACGATATTCACCAGATTCGAGACCATCAACGGCAGGCTGGCGGTATCGGCGATAAAACCTGCCGCTATCACAAACGCCAGCGTCGCGCCGCGGCTGAAGCCGAGCGCCAGCAGCATCGCGATAACGATGGGGGTGAGGATCAACGCCGCGCCGTCATTGGCGAACAGCGCCGCCACCATGGCGCCCAGTAAAATTATCAAAGTAAACAGCCGGGTCCCTTTACCGTTGCCCCCGCGCGCCACGTGCAGCGCCGCCCAGCGGAAGAAACCGCACTCATCTAACAGCAGGCTAATGATAATCACGGCGATAAACGTCGCAGTGGCGTTCCAGACAATATCCCATACCACGGGAATATCGCTGATGTGCACCACGCCGGTGAGCAGCGCCAGCGCCGCGCCCGCCGATGCGCTCCAGCCAATGCCGAGCCCTTTCGGCTGCCAGATAACCAGAACCAGGGTCAGGATAAAAATCGTACCCGCCAGAAACATACCGCTCTCCTTGACTGAACAAACACGGCTTTTGCGCCGAAGTAAGAACTAACAAATATGATAAATCATATATGTACAGGAAAATTTTTTAGCCGCAATGTCTGCCGTTTGACGCGCTTTGCGCGACCAGAGACGCGATGACCTCCCGCTGGCATAAAAACGCCTGTTCGATCACTGCGGCAGCCCAGGCGGGCATGTGCGGCGAAAGCCGGTAGTGGATCCATTTGCCGTCGCGGCGATCGCTGAGAAGACCGCTGTCGCGCAGCAACGCCAGATGGCGGGAGATTTTAGGCTGGGAGAGGTTTAACGTGGCCGAGAGCTCGCAAACGCACAGCTCGCCCTGCGCGCGCAGCAGCAGCGCCAGATGCAGTCGGGTGTCGTCAGCAAGCAGTTTAAACAGCTGTAGCGGTGTAAGCGACGCCATATAGCCCTCTATAAATCGTGGAGGGCAGTGTGGATCGCTCAACGCGTGGCGTCAACAACATATTCGATTTAACGAATATGTCTGGCGGATTAGTGATAGTCCCGCTGTGCCAGCACCGTCTGCAACTGCGCGCGCGCCTCGCCCTGCAGGCTCAGCAGCGGCTCCGGCAGGCAGGGCGCCGCGACGCGCCCGGACAGCTCCGCGGCCGCCGCAATGACCCGCAAACTGCCGTGACGGCGGAACAATGTCCAGAGCGGTTCAAATGCCCCGTTGAGTGCGGCGGCCTGCGCCGCGTCACCCGCGAGCGCGGCGTCGGTCAGCGCGCGGATGTCGCGCGGCCAGAGCCCGGCGGTGACCGAACAGAACACATCGGCGCCCGCCAGCAGCGCATCGGCGGCCTGATGATCGCCACTGGTGCCAAGGGTGACGGTGGCCGGGATCTCGCGGCGCAACGCGGCGATTTTCGCTGCCGCCCCGGCGGCATCGCTGAACGGGCTGAGTTTTATCGAGCCGATGTTAGGCAAGCGCGCCACGGCGCACAGTAAGTCCTGGGTAAAGGTGAAACCCGTGGTGGCAGGGTTATCATAAATACACAGCGGCACCGAGACGGCGCGCGCGACACGCTCATACAGCCGGTATGCCTCTTCCTGGCTGAGCGGCTGATAGGAGAGCGGCGCGAGCAGCAGCCCGCGCGCGCCGGCGCGCTGGGCGTCATCGGCGAGATCCAGCATCTCTTCCAGACGCAGCGCGCTGATGCTGGTCATAACCGGAATATCGCCTGCCGCGTCTGTGGACAGCGCCGTGAGGCGGGCGCGTTGCTCGCGGGAGAGGTAGGCATAGCTGCCGGTAGAGCCGAGCGGCGCGATGACATTCACCCGCGCCGCCGCCAGATTTTCAATCAGCGACACAAAAGTTTTTTCATCTGGCTTGCCATTAACGAGCGGCGTCAGCGGAAAAGCAGCGAGACCCTTAAACATAATGCTTCCTTATTCAGTTAATCATCAGCGCGCGAATTTTTTTGAGCACGCCACACAGAGGATCACTCCCAGCGTCACGGCCAGCATCAGCGGGCTGACGTGTTCATTCAACAGCGTCGCGGCGAGCGCGAGGCCGAGAAACGGCTGTAACAGCTGAAGCTGTCCGACAGCGGCGATCCCGCCTGCGGCCAGCCCGCGGTACCAGAATATAAAACCTATCAGCATACTAAAGAGCGATACATAGGCCAGCGAAATCCAGGCCGCAGGCGCCACCGCGCTGAACGTGGCGGGGCGCGTCAGCCAGGCGGCGCCCGGCATCAGCGGCAGCGCGAGGATCAGCGCCCAGCCGATCACCTGCCAGCCGCCGAGCTGACGCGACAGCGCCGCGCCTTCCGCATAGCCTAAACCGCACAGCGCCACGGCGGCCAGCATCAGCAGGTCGCCCCGTAACGAGACGCGCACCTCGCCGGTGAGGGCAAAGCCCGCCACCAGCAGGCTCCCCATAACGGAGAAGATCCAGAACGCCGGGCGAGGGCGTTCGCCGCCGCGCAACACGCCGAAGAGCGCCGTCGCCAGTGGCAACAGACCGATAAATACCATCGAATGCGCCGAGGTCACGTGTTGTAGCGCCAGCGCGGTCAGCAATGGAAAGCCCACCACCACGCCTGCGCAGACGACGGCAAGCGACACCGCCTGCCGCGGCGTCGGGCGCGTTTCCCGGCGCAGCATCATCAGCAGCAGCGCCAGCCCGCCTGCGATGGTGGCACGGGCGAACGTCAGAAAAAACGGCGAGAAATCCAGCACCGCGACGCGCGTGGCGGGCAGCGAACCGCTGAAAATGACAACGCCCAGCAGACCATTCAGCCAGCCTGCCCACGGGCCCGGACGGGACGGATTTTCCATTTCACTCTCCTGATAAACCGCTCACATTGACGACTGCCAGTGTAGGGCGCTAGATTCATGACAATCAAAAAATTGTCATGGATACATTACCGTGAAAGCGCGCTACAAAGTTCTCGTCGATCGCTACGCTGCGGCTATCCGCAGCGGTGAGTTAACCGCAGGCGCAAAGCTGCCGACGCACCGGCGGCTGGCGGCGGAACACCATGTCTCGCTCGCCACGGCGACGCGCGTCTATGCCGAGCTGGAGGCGATGGGACTGGTGAGCGGCGAAACGGGGCGGGGCACGTTTGTGCGGGATATTGCGCTGCCGCCGGGGCTGGGTATCGATCAACACGCCGTAGCAGCGGATGCGCTGGATCTGAGTTTTAACTATCCCGCGCTGCCGGGACAGGCTGAACAGCTGCGGGACGCGTTGCGCCAGCTGGCTTCGGCCGGGGATATTGACGCGCTGTTGCGCTATCAGCCCCACGCCGGGCGGGCGAAAGACCGGGAGACTATCGCCGCGTATCTGGCGGGCGCAGGGCTGAATACCGCTCCTGAGAACGTGCTGGTGGTGAACGGCGCGCAGCATGGCCTCGCCGTGACGGTAATGAGCCTGCTGCGGCCCGGCGATGTCGTGGCGGTGGACGCGCTTACCTATCCTGGTTTTAAAGTGGCCGCGCAGTTGTGTCATTCTGAGCTGGCGGCGGTGCCCTGTACCCCGCAGGGGCCCGATCTGGCGGCATTGCAGGCGCTCTGTGAAAAGCGTCGCGTGCGGGCGGTTTACACGATGCCGACGCTGCATAACCCGCTCGGCTGGGTAATGACGCCGCGCCAGCGACGGGCGCTGGTGGCGATCGCCCGGCAATACGATCTGTTACTCATCGAAGACGCGCCTTACGCCTGGCTGGTGAAGCCCGCGCCGGTGCCGCTCGCGGCGCTGGCGCCGGAGAGAACGGTGTATGTTACGGGGTTTTCAAAGAATATCGCGACGGGCCTGCGCGTCGGCGCGGTGGTCTGCCCGCCGCGTTTTCAGAGCATCTTCGAGCGCACCATCCGCGCCACCGCCTGGAATACGCCTGCGCTGATGACGACGCTGGTATGCGACTGGCTGCGTGACGGCACGGCGAACCGGTTTGAAGTGCTGAAGCGCCGTGATGCGCGGGCGCGCCAGCGTATCGCCCGGGAGGCGCTGGCGCCGCTTGAGATCATGAGCCACCCGTCCTCTTATTTTCTCTGGCTGCCGCTTCGGGAAGGCGTACGGGCCGAGCAGGTGGCGCAAAAACTGCTGCAGAAAAAGATTTCGGTATCCACCGCCGAGCCGTTCAGCGCCTCGCTCCATACGCCCCACGCGATACGTCTCGCGCTCGGCTCTTTACCGCTGGAGACACTGCGCAAGGCGCTCGACACGATCCGGGAAACGATACTGTATGAGGAGAATCTGTAGCGCCACGAGGCTGGGCTAAGCGTTGCGGTGGAGGGCCACCCGCAAAGGCGGCCCTTTTTATTACTTACAGGCTACCAGATCGGCCATCTGTTCAGGGTCAGGCAAACCGACGATCTGCTGGAGCAGCTTGTCTTTGTTCAGATAGTAAATCGCGGGCGTACCGTTCGCGCCCAGTTGCGCCATCAGTTGCTGGTTATACTGGATCTGCTTAAACGCTGCGGGCGAGGTTTTCTCCGGCAGCGCCGGTTTGGTCTTACCGGCTGAGCTTTCCAGCGCCTGCCAGGTTTTTTGCGGATCGTCAGAGGCCAGCACCGCCGCGGCATAGCGCCCGCTGTCCGGGCGGATCACGCCCACCAGCAGGGTTTTCAGGCTAATGCTTTTATCCTTGAGGTGCGGCTGCGCCTGCTCCCAGAACTTGTGGCAGTAAGGGCAGAAGGGGTCTGCGAAGACCACCACCTTGCACGCGGCCTGGTCACTGCCTTCCTTAATGCCCTTCGCCTGATCCAGCGCTTTCCACATTTCGCGGCCCGCCGGGATATACAGCTCGTCGTTAAAGAGCTTTTCGCTGAGATTATTCCCCTTCTCGTCATACATATAGCCAGCGATGACATGCTTTTTATCCGGCGTCAGATAAAGCGTCACGCCGGTGTCCTGATATTTCCCAAGCCAGGCCTGGACACCGCCGGGCGCGCTAAAGGGTTTGATAATCGTAATGCCCTGTTTCTCCATCTGTTTGACCGGCTCTGGTAAATCGTCAGTCTGCGCCTGCGCATGGAAAGCGGCGAGCAGAGCGCCCGTCATCAGCATCTTTTTCATTGGCTATCCTTATTTATCGCCTGAGAGGCAGCCGCGCCGGCGTTATCCAGCGCGACTCAGCCGCGATCGTCTTTCGGCCCCAGAAAGTAGAATGCGAAGGGAAGCGAGATAATAAACGAGAACGGCACGCTGTAAATCAGCACCCAGGCGCCCTGCATGATAAACATCGAAGAACTCCACTGTTCCATCGGCATGTTGTACTGCTCTTCAACCCCCTCAAACGTGACGCGTGAGACGACCGTCAGTACGGTGATGAATACAATCACCAGCGCCGTCAGAAATTTTTTCCCGTCGGGGGTGCGCAGTTTTTCCAGCATGATGCTCTCCGGTTTGTTTTTCCCGCAGTGAGCGTGCGTTTGTGCCGGGTGGCAAGGCCATATGGTTGCATAAACAGCGGGAATGAAAAGTGGCGCAAGTGTATCGTAAATGGCGGGTAAATGTTACGGTCCGGAGGTGTATGTGGCGGCGCGAGGGAGACTTTTAATGGTGCGTGTAATCTATCTTATGTTAAATAAACACATTGCCGCGGTAATTTCAGGTTAATCCGTTGTCTCTCATTTCCCAGGGAACACGATTGAAAGAGCCAGTAACCCTGACTCAGAGAAAGAAAAATATGCCCGTCTCCTGTGGGAAAATGATTTCAGAAGCTGACATCCAGCGTCTGGAAAAAACATACCGCCTCAGATACCCGATCATGATGAGTGCGGAAATCTTTACAGGCTAAGCGACACGTTTACTGCATTTTTTGAAATGATTTCCGAACAAACGCTTGCGCACGGAATGCACGTCAATCGTGACCTGTAACATCCCTGACTGACGCCGCCGCGCCATTTTCCGCGCCAGCGCGCAGCCAGAAATGGTACTATCTTACTCATAACGCCCTGTCCCGGCAGGCATTAACACCACCATCAGGAACGCCTTATGAGTAATGATATCCCGATCAAGTTTTATGACATCGCTGACGAGTACGCGACGGAAACGGCGTTGCCGGTAAGCGACGCGGATCGCGATCGCCTGGCGCACTACTTTCAGCTGTTGATCACCCGTTTGATGAATAACGAAGAGATTAGCGAAGAAGCGCAGCACGAGATGGCGAGCGAAGCGGGCATCGCCGAAGCGCATATCGATGAGATTGCGAACTTCCTGAACCAGTGGGGCAACGAGTAACGCCCCTGCGCCACTCAGTCTCAGCGAAAAGAAACGGCCCCTGTGCGGGGCCGTTTTGCATTACCGTTTTTAACTACACAAAGTGGATGTGCTTCTTGCCGTGATGCGGCGAAATTTCAATGCGCGCCTCTACTTTAAATACCTCGCGAAGCATCGCCTCCGTCAGCACGTCATCCGGCGTCCCGCTCGCCACAACCTGCCCGCTCTGCATCACAATCAGCGCGTCGCAGAACATCGCGGCGTGGTTGAGATCGTGCAGCGCCACAATGCTTGTCACCGGCAGCTCGCTGATGAGCCGCATCAGGTGCATCTGATGATGAATATCGAGATGGTTGGTCGGTTCATCCAGCAAAATCTCGCCGGGCGACTGCGCCAGCGCGCGGGCGATGTGTACGCGCTGACGCTCGCCGCCGGAAAGATGCTGCCACCCTTCGTCGCGGCGGTCGAACATGTCCACGCGCTCCAGCGCCTGGCGCACGATCTCGTCATCCTGATGCGTCCAGGGCGAGAGCGGCGAATGGTGCGGAATACGCCCGAGCTTCACCACGTCGCGCACCCGAATATTGG
Source organism: Cronobacter turicensis z3032 (assembly GCA_000027065.2). NCBI lineage: Bacteria > Pseudomonadati > Pseudomonadota > Gammaproteobacteria > Enterobacterales > Enterobacteriaceae > Cronobacter > Cronobacter turicensis. Next base: position 46,102 of record FN543094.1, read on the forward strand.
CGTCCGTCATCGCGTGCTGTTCAACGAACGCCACGCGCTGCGCCAGCTTTTTCCTGGACAACCGCGCGATGTCGCCCTCGTCCAGCAGCACCCTGCCCGCATCCGGGCGGCGGAGCCCGGCCAGAATGCGCAGCAGCGACGATTTTCCGGAGCCGTTCGGGCCGAGCAGGCCGAGCGTCTGCCCGGTCGGCACGCTCAGCGACACGTTATTCACGATGCGCTTTTTGCCTGCCGACCAGCTGATATTTTCCGCGCGGATGCTCATGAGAATCTCCTTGAGCGATACAGGATCACCGCAAAGAACGGTACGCCGACCAGCGCGGTCACCACGCCCACCGGCAGGCTCTGCGGCGCTATCAGCGTGCGCGAGGCGATATCCGCCAGCACCATCAGGATAGCGCCCATCATCGCGCAGGCAATCAGTAACCGGCGATGCAGCGGCCCGAAGAAATAGCGCATCACGTGCGGCACCACCAGCCCGACAAAGCCAATTGAGCCCGCCATACTGACGATGGCCGCCGTCATCAGCGCCGTCACCGCGAAGAGGATCAGGCGCACGTAACCGACCGGAATGCCGAGCGAGGCCGCGGCATCATCGCCAAAGGTAAAAGCGTCCAGGGCTTTGGCGTGCCACAGGCAGACTGCCAGCCCAAGGACAACGACCGCCAGCACCAGTTGAAACTCCGGCCAGCGCACGCCGCTGAAGCTGCCGAGCAGCCAGAACATGACATCGCGCGCCTGCTGGGCGCTGGCGGCGGTGCTGATGGTATAGGCAGTAATCGCGTTAAAAAGCTGAGAGGCGGCGACGCCTGCCAGGATGGTGCGTTCATTGCCGCCGCGCGCGCCGTTGGTCAGGAGGGCGACGAACGCAAACGCGGCGAACGCGCCGGTAAACGCGCCCGCAGAGAGCGATACCGCCCCGCTGCCGATGCCGAGCACCACGACCGACACCGCGCCGGTCGACGCCCCGGCGGATACGCCGAGCACGTACGGTTCCGCCAGCGCGTTTTTCAGCAGGCTTTGCAGCACCGCGCCGCAAATGGCCAGCCCCGCGCCGCTACATGCGGCCACCAGCGCCCGGCTGAGACGGAAATCCCAGATGACCGTCTCATGGATGCGGTTGAGCGGAACGGTTGTCAGCCCGAGTTTATTGGTCACCGCCGCAAAGGTGGTTTGCAGAGGAATGGAGAGCTCGCCGATGCCCACGCTCAGCGCGATCACCAGCGCGAGCACAACCACAGAGAGCGCCAGCCATATCAGCGCAGGCCAGCGTCGGGTGACGGTTAAAGAGACTTCCGCCATCAGTTCAACCCGAGCTTCTCAAGCTGCGCCGCCACCTGCTCCGCGCCGTAGAGCGTGCGGATGGTCGGGTTCATCGCCTGGCCGTCCATCACCACGATATGGCCCTTTTTCACGGCGTCGAGCTGACTGACCGCTGGATCGGTTTTCAGAAACTGGATTTTCGCGTCGGCGTTATCCAGCGCCCAGCGGTTGCGGTCGAGGCTTGAAACAACAATCACATCCGGGTTGGCGGCGATGATGCTCTCCCAGCTGAGCGTCGGCCACTCGCTTTCAGAGGTAATCGCGTTATGACCGCCCAGCAGGTGCGCGATGTAGCCTGAGGCGCTGTTTTTGCCGCCGACGTAGGCGTCTGCCGACGGCGACGCGCTGGAGAACCAGAAGAGATATGAGAGGTTTTTATGATTTTTGCCGAATTTCGCTTTCAGGGCCGCTTCGCGGGCTTTGAAATCTTTGGTCAATGCTTCGCCGCGCGACTCCACGTTGAAAATTTTCGCCAGATCGTCAATCTCTTTATACAGCAGCGTCATATCCCACAGCTGTTTACGGCTGCCGTAGATGTCGCGGGTATCTTTGGTGGTGACGCACATACCCGGCGAGAGATAACTGTTCACACCCACCGCCGCGAAATCTTCACGCTTCGCCACTTTGCTGTCCGGGCCCAGCAGCAGCGGGAGCTGTGCGGCGACAAAATCCGGGTTCTGCGCGAGGATCGACTCCAGCGTCGGGATCTCGACCGTCAGCAGTTTGACTTTTTCATTCTGTTTCGCGAGCTGCGGCAGGACTTTTGTGGGCCAGAAAGCGCTGGCGGCCATTTTGTCTTCCAGACCGAGCAGCAGCATGATCTCTGCGGTGTTCTGCCCGAGCGCCACCACGCGCTCCGGCGCCTGGGTGAAAGTGACTTTCATCCCGCAGTTATCAAGGGTCAGTGGGTATTGCGTGGCCAGGACGGGGGCCGAGGCGGCGCAGAGCAGGCCGAGCGCCAGCGCGGTTTTGACTAAAGCATTCATCAACATCAACCTTAACGTGTTTTTATCGCCGCGTGCCGCATGGAAATGGTTACGGGCCGGACAAATTAGAATATGTATTATGTAAATGAAAATCATTCTTAAGAGGAGGTCTTATACCGGGGCAGTTATGCGAAGTCAATATCGTCTCGCCGTCGGTTTTCGTCAGGCAAAAGTTGCCACAGGCGGCGCAAATATGTTTTAAGAGAGCCCTTACTTTTTCTGAACAGTTATGCGGTCTTCATGTCCACTCACGCACCCCCTGCCGCGAGGCACACTTCTCCTTATCTGCTCTCCGCCAGCCAGCTGGTGTTTAACATCGGTTTTTACGCGGTGGTGCCGTTCCTGGCTATCTATCTGCGCGACGACATGCTGCTCTCCGGCGGGCTTATCGGCGCCATCATCGGGCTGCGCACGTTTTCGCAACAGGGCATGTTCCTGCTGGGCGGCGCGCTTTCCGACCGCTACGGCGCGCGCGCCATTATTCTGTGCGGCTGCGTGGTGCGCATTACGGGCTATCTGTTGCTGGCGCTGGGCGGCTCGCTGTGGGCGGTGGTGCTCGGCGCGTGTCTGACGGGCGTCGGCGGCGCGCTGTTTTCGCCGTCGATTGAATCGCTGCTGGCGCAGGCCGGTACGCGCAGCGAGGCGGAAGGCAAACGCAGCCGCGCCGAGTGGTTCGCGCTGTTTGCGGTGTGCGGCGAACTGGGCGCGGTGCTGGGCCCGGTGCTTGGCTCGCTGATGGCTGGTTTTGGTTTTAAAACGATGGCGCTGGCGGGCGCGGGCGTGTTTATCGTCGCGCTGGCGGCGCTCTTTGTACTGCTGCCCCGCACGCCGCATCGCGATGGGCCGCTGCACATCGCGCCCTGGTGGCAGACCTTTCATCAGCCGCGCTTTGTGGCGTTTATCCTCGCCTACAGCGCCTATCTTTTCAGCTACAACCAGCTGTACCTGGCGCTGCCGGTGGAGCTGCGCCGATCCGGCAGCAGCGATGCCGCGCTCGGGCCGCTGTTTATTCTCGCGTCGCTGTTGATTATCACGCTGCAACTGCCGCTCGCGCGCGTCTCGCGCCGTATCGGGGCCGCGCGCATGTTGCCGCTGGGTTTCGGGCTGCTGGCGGCCTCGTTTGTCAGCGTGGCGCTGTTTGCCCCGCTCCCGCCCTTTGCCGGCTGGCTGCGGCTTTTGCCTGCCGCCTGCATGGTGACGCTCCTGACGCTGGGGCAGATGATTATCGTCCCGGTGGGTATGGATCTCGTCCCTCGCTTTGCCGCGGGCCGTAATCTGGGCGCGCACTACGGCGCGCTGGCCTCAATGGGCGGCGTGGCGGTGCTGGCCGGGAATTTCCTGCTGGGCGGCACACTGGATAACGCGCTGACGCCGGGCGCGCAGGCAGCGGTGCCGTGGCTCCTGCTGGCGGTATTCCCGCTGTGCAGCGCGCTGGCGATGGCGGTGTTATGTCGCTTTTACGCGCCAAAGGGGTAAGGCGCGTCGTCTGGTTATTAAATGCCCATAGCCGCGCTGGCTCACGTTTTTCAGGAGGATATATTGAGCTGGTGAATAAAAGTGCTAAGGTGAGATGACTGGATTGTCACTGCTGCGGCAGGCAAAACCTGATTTCTGGCGCTCGCCGGAGGTCAGGTTTTTTTGTTTCCGGGGTTCGGATGAAGATCGCCAAAATTCTTAATAACAATGCCGTGTTTGTGCTGGATGCGCAGGGGCGCGAGCAGGTCGTGATGGGCCGCGGCCTGGCCTTTCAGAAGCGTACAGGCGACGAGCTCGACGCCACGCGCATTGAAAAGGTATTCGCGCTGCAAAGTGATGAACTGGTGCGCCGCCTCGGTGAATTGCTGGGCCAGATCCCGCTGGAGGTCATGACCACCTGCGATCGCATTATCGCGCTGGCCGCTGAACGGCTCGGCCGGTTGCAGGACAGTCTCTATGTGACGCTGACCGACCACTGCCACTACGCCATTGAGCGCCAGAAAAAAGGCCTGGCGATAAAAAACGTGCTGCTGTGGGAGATAAAACGACTCTACCCAAAGGAGTATGCGCTGGGTCAGGAGGCGAGGGCCATGATAGCCCGGCGGCTCAATGTGGAACTGCCCGAGGATGAAGCCGGATTTATCGCGCTGCATCTCGTGACGGCGCAGCTCAACAGCGAAATGCCCGAGGTTATGCACGTCACCCGTGTGATGCAGGAGATCCTGCAACTGGTGAAATATCAGCTTCAGCTGGAATACGATGAAGAGTCGCTGAGCTATCAGCGCTTCGTCACGCATCTGAAGTTTTTCGCGCAGCGGATGCTCACCCGCACCGTGGTGGCGGATGACGATCTCTCGCTGCATTCGGCCGTCAGGGATAACTACCCGCAGGCCTGGCGCTGCGCGGAGAAGATTTCCGGGTATCTCAGTAAAAGCTACCAGCGCGAGCTGACAGCGGAAGAGATGATGTTTCTCGCGATACATATCGAGCGGGTAAGAAAAGAAGGGCGTTAAGCCCGGGCCTGTGGGCCATAAAAAAGGATTGTGACTGCTTCGGCAGGCAAAACCTGAGCGCGGCACCCGGTAAACGGGCGCTGCTCTCGGGTTTTTTTATGTCTAAAACTCAGTTAACGCATTGAAGGAAAACGGAATGGACTATCAGGCATTAGCACAGGATATTCTCGCCCGGGTGGGCGGCAAAGAGAATATCAGCAGCGTCATCCATTGCGCCACGCGTCTGCGCTTCAGGCTTAAAGATAACGGCAAGGCGGATGCGCAGGGCCTGAAAGCGCATCCGGGCGTTATCATGGTGGTGGAGAGTGGCGGTCAGTTCCAGGTGGTGATTGGCAATCATGTCCACGACGTCTGGCTGGCGCTCTGCCGCGAGGCGGGCATTGCAGAAGACGCTACGCCTGCGGCCGATGAGGCGCCGAGCGGCAGTTTGCTGGCGCGCCTTATCGATATTGTCTCCGGTATCTTTACGCCGTTCATCGGCGTGCTGGCGGCCTCGGGGATCCTGAAAGGGTTTCTGGCGATCGCGGTGGTCTGCGGCTGGCTCAACACCAGTAACGCCACCTACAAAATCTGGTTTGCCGCGAGCGACGCGCTGTTCTTTTTCTTTCCGCTGGTGCTGGGCTACACCGCCGGGAAAAAATTCGGCGGTAATCCGTTTATCACCATGACCATCGGCGGCGCGCTGACGCACCCGACGATGATTGCTGCTTTCCAGGCGAGCCAGCAGGCGGGCGCGCTGACAGAGACGTTTCTCGGCGTGCCGGTCATCTGGTTCAACTACAGCGCTTCCGTGATCCCGATTATTTTCGCCGCCTGGGTGAGCTGCTGGCTGGAGAAACAGGGCAACCGGCTCTTGCCCGCTGCGGTTAAAAATTTCTTCACCCCCCTGCTCTGCCTTGGCGTCACCGTACCGCTCACCTTTCTGATTATCGGCCCGGTCGCCACCTGGCTCAGCCAGATGCTGGCGAACGGCTATCAGTTTATCTACGCCTTCGCGCCGTGGCTGGCGGGCGCAGCGGCGGGCGCTTTGTGGCAGGTGTGCGTGATTTTCGGGCTGCACTGGGGGCTGGTGCCGCTAATGGTCAATAACCTGGCGGTGCTCGGGCAGGATTCGCTGTTGCCGATGCTGCTGCCGGCGATTATGGGCCAGGTGGGCGCGGCGCTCGCCATCTTTTTGCGCAGCCGCGACGCCCGGCAAAAAACGTTGGCCGGATCGTCCGTCACCGCCGGGATTTTCGGCATCACCGAGCCTGCGGTCTATGGCGTGAACCTGCCGCTGCGCCGGCCGTTTATTTTCGGCTGCGTGGCGGGCGCGGTCGGCGGCGCGATTGTCGGCTTCAGCCACAGCCATGTTTACTCATTCGGGTTCGCCAGCGTCTTTACGCTGGCGCAGATGATCCCGCCGGGCGGCGTGGATGCGACGCTCTGGGGAGGCGTGCTCGGCACGCTGACGGCGCTGGTGCTCGCCTGCGGGTTAACGCTCGTCGCCGGGCGGCCGGGGCGTACAGATGAGGCCGCCAGCGCTTCGGAAGACGCGCCGCAGAATGCCGCGCTGGCGCCGCTCAGCGGTACGGTGCTGGCGCTCGCCGACGTGCCGGACCCGACGTTCGCCAGCGGTCTGCTGGGCGCGGGCGCCGCGATAATCCCTTCCGATAACCAGGTGCGCGCCCCGTTCGCGGGCAGCGTGGCGTCGCTGTTTGAGACGCGCCACGCCATTGGTTTACAGGGCGATAACGGCATGGAGCTGTTGATCCATGTCGGCATCGACACCGTGAAGCTGGAGGGCAAACTGTTTACCGCCCATGTGCGCGTGGGCGATCGCGTGCAGCCCGGCGACGTGTTGATCACCTTCGATCGTCAGGCCATCCTCGACGCAGGCTATGATTTAACCACCCCGATTATTATCAGCAACAGCGACAGCTACCGCGCGGTCACCACGGTGGCGGCCACGGCCGTCAGTGCTGGCATGCCGCTGCTGGCCGCTGAACCGGCTTAATCAAAGGAGAACACCATGAACACTTTCCCGGACGGCTTTCTGTGGGGCGGCGCGGTTGCCGCAAACCAGGTGGAAGGCGCTTATCTTACGGATGGCAAAGGGCTTTCCACCTCTGACGTGCAGCCCCGGGGCATCCTGGGCCCGGTGGTTGAGCGCGAGCCTGGCGACCGCGGCATTAAAGATGTGGCGATCGATTTTTACCATCGCTACCCGAACGATATCGCGCTGTTTGCCGAAATGGGCTTCAGCTGCCTGCGTGTTTCCATCGGCTGGACACGTATCTTCCCGAACGGCGACGAGCACGAGCCCAATGAAGCGGGCCTGGCGTTTTACGATAAACTCTTTGACGAGCTGGCGGCGCATGACATTACGCCGCTGGTGACGTTGTCACATTATGAGATGCCCTGGGGGCTGGTTAAACAGTACGGCGGCTGGGGAAATCGCGAGACGATCGGTTTCTTCGAACGTTACGCGCGTACCGTGTTTACCCGCTATCAGAGCAAGGTTAAATTGTGGCTGACCTTTAACGAAATTAATATGTCGCTGCATGCGCCGATGACCGGCGTCGGCCTGCCGGAAAATAGCACGCAGGCGCAGATTTATCAGGCTATCCACCATCAACTGGTGGCAAGCGCGCTGGCGGTGAAGGCGTGCCACGAGATAATTCCGGACGCGAAAATCGGCAATATGCTGCTTGGCGGCCTGATGTATCCGCTCACCTGCAAGCCGGACGATGTCTTCGCGGCACTGCAGGAGAACCGCACCTGGCAGTTCTTCGGCGATATCCAGAGCCGCGGCGCCTACCCCGGCTATATGCTGCGTTATTTTCGCGACAACGGTATCTCGCTCGATATCACTAATGAAGACCGCGTGGCGCTGCGCTCGACGGTCGATTTCATCTCCTTCAGCTACTACATGACCGGCTGCGTGACGACCGACGAGGCGCTGAACCAGCAGGCGCGCGGCAACATCCTGAATATGGTGCCGAACCCGCATCTGCAAAGCTCTGAGTGGGGCTGGCAAATTGACCCTGTCGGGCTGCGCACGCTGCTGAATGTGCTCTGGGATCGCTATCAGAAACCGCTGTTTATCGTCGAAAACGGTCTTGGCGCGAAAGACCGCGTGGAGGCTGACGGCGCCATTAATGACGACTACCGCATCAATTACCTGAACGATCATCTGGTGCAGGTGCGGGAGGCGATTGAGGACGGCGTGGACGTTTTAGGCTATACGAGCTGGGGGCCGATTGATCTGGTGAGCGCCTCGAAAGCCGAGCTGTCGAAACGTTACGGCTTCATTTATGTTGACCGCCATGACGATGGCAGCGGCACCCTAGCCCGTACGCGTAAGAAAAGCTTTTACTGGTATAAAGACGTGATTACCAGCAATGGCGCCTCGCTGCGCTGAGGCCTGTGGAACCGTGGCGGGCTGTTGCGCTCGTCGCGGTTTTTTTCTTTTCCGGCAGGAGTTTTTTTTAGCAGCGGGTTAAAAAACAGCAGAATAATATTAGAAACGCTTAAGAATTTTCTTGGTTTATGAAACCGGTCTCAGCGGTGAAATCGATTTTTTTCATTATTTTGCCTTCTCCCGGCGCGCTTACATTTACTGATGCTTTCCTGACAATTTCTTCATAATTGTTTAAATAAGCGCACGAAAATGCAGGCAAAATAAACGGTAAAACACCGTTTTAAATAAAGATAATAAAAACACAGAAATAAAGTGCGTCAGTTATTTAACCAGAGTGGCGAAAATTACATCATTTAACTCTATGAAATTAAGGCTATTTTTTGGGGGAAGCGGAAGCGCTCTCAGCCCTGACAACGCTTCCGGGAGATGTGCTTAACGGCGCTTGCCACCGCGCGAGGGCAGCGTACGCGATTTCACCATAACCGTATGCTTATAAAAGGCATAGGCGATGATGACAACCAAAAAGACGATCAATGCTATGGTCATATTGACGATAACCTTCCTGATGGTATGACTATTTTAATAATGACGGTATATCATACATGAATCTATATTACGGATGCATCTTTATTATTTTGATGGCCGTTTAATCTGCGTTTAATAATATTCTGTTCCGCAATTCATAATCAATAGCCCCTGTAACCTGCAAGGTTTTATCCTGAGGCCATCATTGCGCACATCCATGGGGTAAAATTTCGCCTGCCGCTCCACGCTACCACAACCGCCAGGTTCAAATGTCATAGCAAAAATGGATGACGTCTCGTTTCTGCTTTCTTCTGTTCTTTCCCGCCGCGCTGACAATAAAAGATGCTACTTATTAAAATGTACCTTTGAAAAAGTAGCTTTACCGTCAGGCGAGCTTCAGGGGATAATCCTGTGACTTTTTACGAGATGCTGGCTTCTTTTTGCGCGGATGTTATGGGGTGATGATGACCGGACTGCCTGACGACCCTCTGCTGCCTGGTCCTTTTTCGGAGGCAGGCTTCAGCGATCCGCGGTCGCTTTCCGCAAGTGGCGAGGCGCGGCCGCTTAACCCGGCGATGGCGTATCTTATCAGTCTGCCTTCTGCGGCGAGCCGCCAGACCATGCGATCGTTTTTGCATATTGTGGCCGGGATGCTTGGCGCTGGCGCGTTGCAGCGCTGCCCGTGGGGCAGCCTGCGTCGCCACCATGTGCAGGGGTTGCTGGAAATGCTCTCGGCATCCGGGCGCGCGCCTGCCACGATCAATACCTATCTTTCCGCGCTGAAAGGCACCGCCCGCGAGGCCTGGATGATGAAGCTGATGGACACCGACAGCTATCAGCAGATCCTTGCCGTGCGCGCGGTGCGCGGCAGTCGCCTCACCCGTGGGCGAGCGCTTACTACGGAAGAGGTCCGCGCGCTGTTTGCTTTCTGTGAGCAGGATAAAAGCTGTAAAGGCCCGCGCGATGCGGCGATGCTGGCGGTGATGCTCGGCTGCGGGTTACGCCGCTCGGAAGTGGTCGGGCTGGATTATGAGAGTATCCTGGAGCCGGACCAGGCGCTGCGCGTGCTCGGCAAAGGCAATAAAGAGCGGCTGGCGTTTATGCCGGATACCGTCTGGCAGCGGCTCCGGCACTGGACCGATACCGTGCGCGGCGAGCACCCCGGCCCCCTGTTCACCCGCATTCGCGCCGGTGACGACGTCACCTCTGAGCGTCTGACCCCGCAGGCCGTATACCATATTCTGACCGAACGCCGCACGCAATGTGGCATTGATGATTGCGCGCCGCACGATCTTCGCCGCACGTTCGCCTCCATGATGCTCGATAACGGCGAAGATCTGATAACGGTACGCGACGCGATGGGCCATGCGAGCGTCACGACGACGCAAAAATATGACCGCCGCGGCGATGCCCGCCTGCGCCGCGCGGCGAGTAAAATTCGGCTTTAAAGAAAGTCGGGTGATGCCACACTGTTTCGCCCGACAAAATGCTACGCTCGCCAGGCAATTGAAAACGAATAACAACCAGGGACAGGTATGGTTTCTACACTGACATGGATTGACCACGACAGTCGGGCGCGCGAACGCACGCTTCGGATACTCGCACAATTTCAGGAAAAAGAGAGCCGTGATGAACTGGGCATCGGCACGGTGCGTGACAGTCTGGCGGACCTGCTTTTTCCCGGCACCAGCACCATCCAGACGCGGCTACGCTACATGCTTTTCGTTCCCTGGATTTACCGGGAGCTCGAAGAAAAAAAAGTGCCCGCCTCCCGGTTTGCTAACGCAGCGGATCAAGAAGAAAGAAATCTTGTTAAGCATCTCAAACTCGCCGATGACCACAATGGGATGTTCGGGAAAAACGCGGGTGGGGGCATTAAGCGTCTGCCCAGCTCCGTTTACTGGGCGGGACTGGGTGCCTGGCAAATCAGGCTGACGCCCTTTTCGCAAGGGCAGTATCACCAGCGGATCGATGACACTTATCGCCTGAAGGGCCGGATAGCTCGTCAGCAACGTCAGGCGCGCGAACGGCTTGATGACAGTAATCTCGAATCCGGCAACGTGCATAACTGGCATCTGCGGTTACCTATTAAGCCTGCTGAATTTCCTCAAGATGTGACGTTTATGCTCACGCGTGATGAGGCGGAATTTATTCGCGACCGCTTACTGGCCGCATGCCCTGAAAGTCTGCTGGCATTCCTGGCCTTGCAGAACGATTTGCCGATAAGTGCATATCCCTGGGAGCATCCTGATATCGCCCGCTTTTCCTCTGCGCATCAGGAAATGCTTTACCACGCCCGGCTCTTCTCTGAGATTATGCATGGCGCGGCGTTGTCCTATAACGTTCAGCTATCTGCGCTTATAACAAATACGGAGCTTTACGATGGTCACACGGAAAATTTCGGGCGCTGGCGAGATAGTCTTCCGCTCACGGAAATCAATCGCTGGAAAATAGACGATTTTTGGGCCCTGACGCACCGTGATGGTTATCAGATAACCCCGCAGACCCGTCGCTTTGTGGAGTCCTGGGTGCGGTGTATTCGTACCACGCCCGATGCTCTCCTGAAAGGCGATGCTCGTTCGCTGATTGAATTTCGGGAACGCAAATTAAAAGGGCCGCGTTCGCGATTTGCTAATAAACGCGCCCGGGAGCAATGGAGTGGTTACTCCGGCACAGGGCGGCTCAATTACCGCTGGACGACAGTCAAAACATTGCTCGCCGATTTGTATCAGGGACTGAATCAGGAGGCAGCATGCTGAGTCCGGATGCAAGAAGCCTGTATACCGCGGCGCTGACGCCACCGCCCGGTATGGTATTTGATGAAGCCCTCGCCACCACGTTTTCGCTGGATCCCACCAGTCTGCTCGAAGCTCCTGTCCATCTGGCGCTGATGGCAGCAGAGCATCAGGCGGCGCAGGACGCATTAGCGATTCTTGAATCCCTGCGCCGTTACTCCGGGCGCATCACGGTCTATGTTCAGCGTGGGCGCATCCAGTTGCCCGCAATCGCCAGACCAAACCCCCTGTTTAGCCTTCTTGAACCGATGGTTGTCGAAGTGAGCGCCCCTGAAGGGGGCGTTTTTCATCCGAAGATCTGGGTGTTGCGCTTTATCGATCCCGCTCAGGAAACCGTGATGTACCGCCTGATGGTGCTAACACGCAATATGACGACCGATCGCTCATGGGATCTCTCGCTCCAGCTTGAAGGCGTCATGGGGCGCAAAAAACGGACTGTGAATAAGCCGCTGGCATACCTGCTGCGCCTGCTGCCTGGTCTTGCCAGCAGAGGTATTTCTGAAGAGAAAACGGCACAGGCACAGCGTCTTGCCGATGAACTTTACCGCGTTGAGTGGGAATTACCTCCAGGATTTCAGGACATTGCCTTTTATTTGCCCGGTATTAAAGCATTCAACTGGATGCCGCCAGATTCACTGCGTATGGCCGTGATTTCACCTTTCTGTTCCGATGAAGCGCTGAAAACGCTGGTCCAAACCACCCAGCGTGCCGAGGTACTCATCTCCCGTCCTGAGACGCTGGCGGCATTAAAACCCAAAACATTGGAAGCGTTTGTCCGCACACGTCATCTGGACGAGGCCGCAGAAACCGACGATGGCGAAGAGGCTGACGCTGGCAACACCGCTGTATCTCTCGTCACCGGTCTGCATGCAAAAGTCTATATTTTTGAAACGCAATATTATTCCATTTACACCCACCTGGTGATGGGCTCCGCCAATGCAACTAATGCCGCGTTGAGAGCCGCAAAAAATATTGAGCTACTGGTTGAGCTGAAAGGTCGTCAGCGCGATATCGGCGGCATCGATCAACTGCTCAGCGAGGATGGCATGGGAGAGTACCTGGTGGATTTCCATCCCGGCGAGATGCCGCCTGTGGATTCTTGCGCTATTGCTGCCGGGGAAGCGCTGGAAAGCGCCCGCGCCTGTTTGGCCGCGCTGCCGCTGGCGCTTGTCTGCGAGCCGGTGGAGGAGAATCAGTGGCGGCTCACGCTAAAAGGCAGGTTGCCAGCGCTGGAGGATATCGCGTCGGTACGTGTATGGCCGGTGACGATATTACCTGAGCATGCGGTTTTTTTGCCAACAGAAGGTGCAGAAGGTTCCTTCCCGTTGGGATGCTTTTCTTTAAAATCCATCACCGGGCTGGTAGCGTTTGAACTTAATACCGTCCAGCCCGCGCTACGCGTCCGGTTTGTACTTAATCTGCCCGTTTCCGGCATTCCCGGGGAGCGCAATGCGGCGATCCTGCAAACGATTATCAGCAACCATGACGGCTTCCTGCGTTATTTACTGCTATTACTGGGCAATGATGATCCCGACTCAATGCTGCAGGAACGGCGCAGCATTGCTGACAGGTGGCTGGCTCGCCTTGCAGAGGGTGAGGATTTTCCTCTGCTGGAAATGCTAACACGCGCCGCGTGTCGAACTCCTGAACGTTTAAATGAGATAGCCTCGCTTGTCGGCGAGTTGCGCGAGGGTAACCAGGAGGCGGTGATCCCGCAGGATTTCCTTGAACTCTGGGCAGTATTTGAAGCCTCCATGGAGGAAGCGTATGTCTGATAAGCGATTTTCTGCCGGAACCGCGCTGGCTGCGCTGAAAGATTTTCAGCGCGATACGGTCGATTATGTGTTTGAACGGTTGTTTGGTGAAAACGGCACTTCCCGGTTTCTTGTCGCCGATGAGGTGGGGCTGGGGAAGACGCTAATCGCGCGTGGCGTCATCGCCAGAACGCTGGAGCACCTGCAGGTTAAAAAAGAACGTATTGATATTATCTATATTTGCTCCAGCGCAGCGATTGCCGCACAGAATCAACAAAGGCTCAATATCAGTGACTCAGAAGGATTCTCACTCTCCACCCGATTGACTTATCTGCCAAAGCAGGTCAGCGAACTGCGCAGGAACAAAGTCAATTTCATCAGCCTGACATCGGGCACAACGTTCGATCATACCGTAAGCCGGGAAGGGCATGCGGAGGAACGCGCCATTCTCTACCGGATCCTTTATAGTCTGCCACTGGGCCAGGGTGAGCGTCGCACACAGCTGCGAAAGGGGCTGTTAAATCTGCTTCAGGCGCGAATGGGGAAAGCGCGATGGCGCGCCGTCGCGCAAGGGATAAGAGCTGATGCGCTGGATGACGGCCTCTGCATAGCATTCCGGAGCGCCATACTTCAAGATACCTCGCTCTATGCAGAGCTCAAGCAGGGGTGTGAACGTTTTACGCATTACCGTGACAGCAGCAGGATCCCGGCAGACGATACGCAATTACGGCTGCGACTTATCATGGCGCTGCGCCAAAAACTGGCTTCTGTCTGTCTGGAAGCTTTACAGCCCGATCTGGTTATCCTGGATGAGTTTCAGCGCTTTCGTCATCTACTGGATGCCGACGACGACACCGCGCTGCTTGCCAAAGCGCTGTTCGAACAGCCAGACGCTCGCGTGCTGCTGCTTTCCGCCACGCCATACAAAATGTTCACGCTGGATAACGAAACGGAGGAGGACGATCATTACCCGGATTTCCTGCGCACGCTGTCGTTCCTGCTGCGTGAACCTGAGAAAGTGAATCACGTCAAAAATCTGCTTTCAGCGCACCGTGCCGCACTGCATCACGGTGCGCTTGAAGGTGAAAAAATGAAGCTTGAAGAGGCGCTTCTCCGGGTAATGTGCCGGACAGAAAGAATCACCGATACCCGCGATCATAATGCCATGCTCGTTGAGGTCCCCCGAATGGGAGCGCTGCTTGCGTCCGATATTCGGCATATCCGCGCCGTCGATGCGGTTGCGGCCTGTGTTAACGCAGGCGATCTGGTGGAATACTGGAAATCGACGCCCCATCTGTTCAATTTTCTTAAACGCTATGAACTGCGTAATAAGCTCGATGCCGCTATCGATGCGCCGTCGCAAGAGCTCTGTACTGCCCTTAACGCCGCCTGCGAGCAGTGGCTGACGCCCCATCAGCTTAGCGACTATCAACCGCTTGAGCCCGGCAACCCGCGTATGCGGATTCTCTTTGAAGACACTCTTGATAACGGGCTCTGGCAACTATTGTGGATGCCGTCATCGCTGCCATATTACGTGCCCGGTGGCGTCTGGAAAGACAAAGTCGATCTGACTAAAACGCTGGTATTCTCCTGCTGGAATGCAGTGCCGGATGCTATCGCCACGCTCTGTTCTTATGAGGCGGAGCGCCGGATGGTGAACGGCGCGTCGGTCAGCTATGAGGAACTTTATCAGAAGACCAAACCGCTGCTTCGGTTTGCAAAAGCCAGTCAGGACGAGCGTCTGACAGGTATGCCGGTGTTGGCCTGGCTCATGCCTTCGCCGGTGCTGGCAAAGGCGGTCGATCCTTTAATGATCGCCTGCGCTGAAGCCGACGGTCTGCCTGAAGTGGAAACGGTGCTGAAAAAAGCGCAAGCCAGATGCGCGGAGCTTATCGCCGCGCTGCCCCATAGTACCTTGCAGGGCAAAGCCGACCCGCGGTGGTATTGGGCTGCACCGGTGCTGCTGGATGCAGGTGGCGCTCTGTTAGCGTGGTGTAAAGATCCTCAGGGGTGGCGAGCACTGGTTGCTCCTGATACAGATGATGACACCCATTTCACCGCGCATCTCGAACAACTGGTCGATGCCGCCGAAGGGCGACTGACGCTTGGGCCGCAGCCGGACGATCTTGCGGAGGTCCTCGCTCTGTTCGCGCTTGGCGGGCCTGGTACCTGCGCATTGCGCGCGCTGCAACGACTAAGCCCTCAGCCTGACCGAGACGATGCTGCGTTGCTGACAGGTGCAGCGAAGATCGCCACGGGGTTTCGGACGCTGTTCAATATGCCCGAAAATATCGCTATGTTGCGCGGCGCGAGTGAAGAAACCTACTGGCGTTTAACACTGAAGTATGGCGTTAATGGCAATCTGCAATCCATGCTGGATGAATATGTTCACACGTTGCGCGAAGCGCCAGTAATACAGGAATCGGACCTTGAGGCGCAGGCGGAAATCATTTCGACGCATATACAATCGGTTTTATCGCTGCGCATCTCCCGGCTTCATCTTGATGCGCTGAATGCCAGCGATGACGGCTTTGAACGTGTTGAATTCTCTGCCCGTTGCCGTTTTGCGCTGCGATTCGGCGATATTCGGGATGACAATAACAATGCGCTGGTTCGCGCTGAAGGTGTGCGTGATGCCTTCAATTCGCCGTTTCGCCCGTTTGTCCTTGCCTCCACGTCAATTGGTCAGGAGGGTCTCGATTTTCATACCTGGTGCCACGCGGTAATGCACTGGAACCTTCCGGCGAATCCGGTCGATCTGGAACAGCGCGAAGGGCGGGTGCATCGCTATAAGGGACATGCGGTAAGAAAAAATGTCGCCCATGCTTATGGCATTATGAGTCTTAAAGACTATAAAGGCGGCGATCCCTGGCAATCCCTTTTTGCGCAGGCGGCGCAGGACAGAACGCCATCCCAGTCCGAACTTATCCCCTACTGGATTTTTGAGAATGGGCCAGCGCGTGTGGAACGCCGTATTCCCCTGCTGCCTTACAGTCGGGAGGTCGGGAAACTCAGACGGCTCAAACAGGGACTGGCATTGTACCGTCTGGCCTTCGGGCAGCCGAGGCAGGAGGATTTACTTTCAAGCCTTAATCGCAACAGCCAGATTTCTGAAAAAGAGATTGCCGGACGATTGATCTCACTCAAACCGCCCGGTAACAGGTAACGCGCCTTACGGCGCAATCTCCCGTCCGCGATAATCGATAAACCGGCACTCCAGATTATCCAGCGCGGCATTGATGACGTCTTTCAGCCCTGCCGCGCTCTCGTCCACCGTCACTGGCGCGCGCTCGCCGCCCATATCGGTCTGAACCCAGCCTGGGTGTAGCAACAGCACGCTGCGTTTTTCCGGCAGCGCTTCTGTCACGGCAAACGAGCGCGCCAGCGAGTTCAGCGCGCTCTTACTGGCGCGGTACAGCGCCATATCGCCGGTATCGTTATTTGTAAAGCTTGCAGTGTTGGATGACATAAAGGCGATGACGCCGCCTTCGCGGATCTGCGGCAGCATCTCCTGCGCCAGGCGCACCGGCGCGATGGCGTTGGTCAGGAATAACGAGGCTATCTCCTCTTCAGTGACTTTTGACACGCTCTGATGATCGGGGCCAAAAATACCGGCGTTAATGACCAGAGCGTCGAAAGTTATCGCGCTGAGGGTTTCCTTAAGGTGGGTGCAGCTCACCGGGTCGGTCATATCCACGATTTGCGTCGTGATCCGCGGGTGCGTATTGTCGTTATTTTTATTGCGCACGGTCGCAATCACATCGGCGCCCGCATTAGCGAATGCTGTGGCAAGTCCGCGCCCAATCCCGCGCGACGCGCCAATAATCAGTACATGCTGTACAGTCATGGTGTTTCCTCTTCAGGTACTCATCCTTATGTCATATTAGCAGGGAGATTAACGGGTTACGCATTCGCCATGCAGGATCCACGCAGAAATAGCATCAAGTGCGCCGGGAGCATAAGCATGTTGTCCTGTCAGCAGAAACAGTCCCTGAGTCCACGCAGGCCATTGCGACGGGAGCTGGTAGTCGTACCAGCGGCTTTTTAGCAAACCATGCGTTGCCCCCTCGATCATGCGGATACAGCGGGGCGTTGCCTCAGGCAGCGTGGCGGCCCATATCGCCAGCGTCTCGTCGGGGTTGACGTTCCGGTCATCGGCGCCCATCAGCACCATTACGGGCACCTGCATTTGCGCAATATCCTCCCGTGCATCGGCAAGCGCGTTGCGACGCTCGAAATCGCGCTTGCAGCGGCCCTTACAGGGCTGGGCGACCTTGTGCGGTGTGTAACGCATATCAAAATCACGTCTGTCTTCATGGACTGCCTGCGCAATCTGAGACTGGGAACGCCCGGCTTTGCGCAGCCGTGTTTCCAGAAAATAATTGCCCTGATCGCGCCAGTTAATGGCGCCACCCACGATCGCGGCGAAATCGGCATGCGACTGCATGGCGGCCTGCGGCACAACCCAGCCTGCCTGTGAAAAACCTAAAAAGCCAAATCGGCTCTGTAGCAGCTCCGGCTGTTTTTTAAGTGTCTTAAGCGCAACAGTGGCTTCATCACTGCGATCGCGCATCGTCTGTGCCAGCCAGTTACCGCGGCTTTCACCCACGCCTGGTTTATCCCAGGAATAGACGGCGATGCCTTTCGCAAGCAGATCATTAACCAGAGGCAGATACCCGCCCTGCGACCAGCGATCCTGCGCCCCATCCCCATGAACCAGCACCACCACCGGCGGGCTGTTCACCCCGTCCGGGAGCGTCAGCGTGCCCTCTAAAATGTCTTCATGGTGTGTAAATGTGATCACGCGGGAGTACGGAAGGTTATTCGCATCGAACACGGTGAGACGCCACATGCTAATCATGACGAGAGCGAGAAGAAGGCAGACGGTGACGATTATCGCGTTGCGCATGCGATGAAAACTCTTGTTAATGCTGACACAGCGCCAGCAGGGCCCGGATTAAACCTGACTGAAGCGACAAATTTAGCATTATCGCGCCTTTAACACTCTCTACCTGTATTAGGGAGAGACGGTGACATCAGCAGCACGCCATTTTCATTTGTATCTTTTTTCTCATTTCACTGCGCCGCGGTTCGTATAAATTTTTAGCGTGGCGAAACTTGCTGCCAGGAGTTATGTCAAATTAGTAACAAGATGTTCACGCTTTATCATTACTTTACAGATTGCGTCAGAACAGAGCATAAAAGGGCGAAAGATGAGAAAAATACCGCGGGTTATTCACCAGGTTTACACTGCCGGGTGGCAGCGTTTGCCGGAAGAAATCCGGGCGCTGACTGAACAACTACGCAATCTTAACCCGGATTATGAGTATCGCTTTTATGATGAGCCGGCGATTCTTGCCTGGATCGAAACGCATTTTGGCCAGGATATGCTGGCGCTGTATCAGCGAATTAACCCTGAATATGGCGCGGCGCGGGCCGATCTGTTCCGTTATCTGGTGATTTACCAGGAAGGCGGAGTCTATCTTGATGTAAAAAGCTTTTGTTCACGTCCGCTTGATGAGGTCATCCCAGCCGATTGCGAACTGATGCTTTTCCACTGGGATAACCAGCCTGGCGGACAGGATCATAAAAAAGGTCTGCACAAAGAACTCGCAGAACTGCCGCATGGAGAATACCAGCAGTGGAATGTCATTGCGGCGCCTCGTTCGCCGTGGCTGCGTGAAGTCATTGATGAAGTGACGAGCCGGATAAAAAATTATCAACCCGCAAAATATGGGATTGGTATGAAAGGCGTGCTGAGCACGACCGGACCTATCGCTTTTACCCTTGCTATTCGCCGTATCCCGTTCAGCAAACATGTTCATGTAGTCCGCGATCACCGCACCGCTGGTCTGAAATATTGCGGCGTGGACAGCTCTGTCCTTAAGCGTTTTAAAAAAAGTGCTTATGCCCGTCTTAAGACCCCTGTCGTCACGCTGAGCGAACGCGATCACGCGCGTTATCAACTATGGCTGTTCTTTGTATTCCCCTTTAAGCGGCTTCATAAAAATATCGTTAATGAAACCGACATTGCGCTAAAAAAAACCAGCAGACTCCTGGCTGACAGACGTGTAGATCGCACGCCAAAACGCAGGAAGGGCTGGGTCGGCGCGTTTCGCCGCACCGGTAAGCGGCTTGGTTTACTGGTCGCAGCGGTGCTGGCGCTGACTGGCCTGCATGCCGGATACGAACAGCTCACCGGTAATTTTCATGAAGTCATTGAAGGTGAGCTGTACCGTTCTGCGCAACCAGACGCAACGGATATCGCCGAATACAGCGAGCGGTATCATATCCGCACTATCCTTAATCTTCGTGATGAGCCACGCGGCGACTGGTATGAGCAGGAAAAGGCCTCAGCTGACGTTCACGGTATTCAACTGGTGGATTACCCGCTGAGTTCCAGCAAAGAAATCAGCGTCAGGGAGGCGGAAAAACTGGCGGAGCTGATGAAAACGCTGCCGCGGCCTCTCCTGATTCACTGCGATCATGGCGCTAACCGCACCGGGTTGGTTTCTGCTATCTATCTGGATGCTGTCGCCCAGACCAGCGATCTCATCGCGCAATTGCAGCTAAGCCCCTGGTATGGCCATTTCCCGATTCCTGTTATGGGCCGTTACGCCATGTACAGTTCCTACAAGCGATTCCAGATAATGAGCCCATACTGATGGGCTCCGTTATTCCGCACGACGATAGACCCCTGCGCCCCAGTAGCCTTTGCCCGGTTTGCGGATTTCACGCCAGCCCTGACTAAGAAGGCGGCGGGCTATCAAACGGTTCATCATGCCATGCCCCATCAGCAGCACCGGGCTTTCCGCATTACCGGCAAACGTTGCCAGATTTCCCGCGGCCTTCACCGCACGCTGTTTTGCACCTTGCAGTGTTTCAGCGTGGCCTGATACTCCGCACAGCCATAGCACACGAAATATCCCGCTCCAGACCAAAGGCGACAAACGCAGCCCGCCCACACCATACACTGGAAGTTCAGCCTCCCGGTATAACGCATCGGTATGCATCGGCTCACAACCGAGCGCTTTTAGTGAAGAAAGCGCACGAGGTAAATCACTACTGATGACAATGCCTGCTCTGTCAGCTAACGCGCGGCTTGCCTCAGGCGGTAAGTCGTTTCCTGTTCCGGCCAGATCATAACGTGTAATCCAGTCGGGCATATCACGGGCCAGAAGCGGCTCCGAACTCGTTAAAGCAGACCTGCCGTGGCGCATGAGGATGATTTCCATCATTAAGTACCTTTAACCATCGGTTGGTTTCCGTAATTTATCTGCTTAAGTATCTACTCAAGCGATCTTAAAACATCCTTCAGGTCGAATACCCCCCTAAATTTAAGAAGTGACTTAAATTCATAATGTTGTAGAATGTGACATGATCGCGCAATTTTTTACAAAATTTAATAAGATTTATATTCATAAGTAAGGCGTTTCTTTCACATGGAATTATCTTTAATGAACCCGTCAAAAAGCCTCTCATATCAGGACGCTTATCGAGGGGATATAGATGGACTTCGTGCAGTCGCGGTTGTTCTTGTTATCTTGTTCCATGCCGGGCTTTCTTATTTTCCGTCAGGTTTTATTGGTGTTGATATTTTCTTTACTATTTCCGGTTACTTTAATTACCGGAAAAGTGGTTCGTGATATTGAGAACAAGAAATTCTCGTTCACTAATTTTGTCGCTGGCCGGTTATGGCGATTACAGCCTGCATTCATTACAGTACTGGTTGCGACAATACTTATCGCTTCATACTGCTATATCCCTGCTGACTATCAGGTATTTACTAAAAGCGCCAAATATACTTCGCTCTTTCTGTCAAATCAGTTTTTTGATAAACAAAGCGCTACGTATGCTTCTCCGGATGCTGATGCATTTCTGCTAATCCACACATGGTCATTGGCTATCGAATGGCAGTGGTATTTTTTCTTTGCGCTGATAGCCACATTACTTGTCGTATTTACCCGTAAAGATGACGCGGATAAAACCAGGAGAAGGGTACTTCTGGGGTGGCTTGCGCTGACGCTGTTCGCCTCGTTGGCGATGATAATGTCCAATCTGTTAACGCATGGACAGCATTATTATTCGCTGGGAATGCGTGCGTTTGAGTTCCTGATCGGCGGCAGCGCTTCGCTACTTCAGCCAAAACTAAAACTTACCGGGAAAACGCAGCAGAACCTTGTGGCTGTCGTGGCGATAGCGTTGATACTATGGATCGCAGCCAGAGATATTTCGGTTGATTTTTATCCGAACGAATATACCCTTTTGGTTTGCCTTGCGACGGCGACGATATTTTTTTGCCGTGGCGCGTTCGTCAATGGGATGCTGACCTTTGCCCCGATTAATTATCTGGGGAAAATATCTTATTCTCTGTATTTATGGCACTGGCCAGTTTTCGCAACTCTGCACTATCTGGGTTATCCCCTTAAGGGGGACATGCTCTGTATGGCGCTTGGTTTGACGCTGGTGCTGGCTATCCTCTGTTATCACGGTATCGAAAATCGATTCAGACGCGTTCGTCTCTCGGCATGGAAAACGATCGCCCTTCTCGTTGTTGTCCCGATAGTGATATCCATAGCGTTATATTCACTGTCCGAAAAATATAACGGATTACCGCAGCGCTTTAATGCCGAATATAACCGGGCATTTAATTTGCAGTACGATGCCTATCTCCATGCGAAGCGTCGTGAGGATTGCCACAGCGGTAAACAGATCCTGTCTGTTTGTCATTTTGGCGATGCGGATAGTAACAAAACGGCATTTTTAATGGGCGATTCAAATGCTAATCATTTTTGGGGGTTCTTTGATGTCGTAGCGAAAGATGCCCATGTGAAAATGTATTCGCTGACAACATCGTCCTGTCTGGCATTACCGGGTATTTACCAGTACGACTGGTGGAAATTCAAAGGGATAAAATACCAGACATGTCATGACAATACGGAAAAGTACTATGAGTACATTCGTAAAAACCATTATGACTATGTGATCCTCGGTCATGTATGGTCACGCTATGCGCAAGGCCCGCATCTGATTAATGCTGATGGCGATGCGCGCAACGAAGCGTTAACCCAACAACGTTATGAAATAGCGCTGCGTAACGCGCTTAAAATCATTACCGCATCGGGTGCCAAACCTATCGTGATGTTCACCATTGCTCAGATGCCCGAGAATTATGAAACCTGTATTAATAAGCACGTGATCCATCGTTATGCCTATGATGTTAATGAATGCGATGCGCAGGATCCGAAAAGCCCTGAAATAGCGTGGACGTTAGATTTAATGAAGAGAATGAAAAATGAATTTCCTTCGTTATCCTTTATCGATGCTAAATCTGCGCAATGTATCAGCGGCACTTGTGTAACCAACATCGATGGAGTCACCATCTACCGGGATGCAGGTCATCTGACGGATTATGCCTCTTATCGCTTTGGTGAGATTTACCTTAAGGCGTTCGGTAATCCGTTAAAATAAGGTTCTCGTTCTGCTCATATAAAAAGCCGCTTATGCGGCTTTTTTATTTCCAGCCTATGCTGTTCGATTGTATGGTCGAGTACACGCTGAATGTCCGGTAAGCGTCCAGAAAAAAGCCCGGAGCACTGAGTTATCAATGCACCGGGCGTAGTTTAACCGGCGACAGCGTGACAGGCTTTTACTTCGTCCGGTTTAGCGGTCGCGGCTGTTAATCAGAAGCTCTGCCAGTCGTTATCAGATACCGCGGCGGCGGCGGGTACCGGACGCAGCGTTTTGATAGGCGTAACCGGAGCGGCGGCCTGACGCGCCGCGCTTTTCGCGTGGCTGTTTGCCGCGATGGTAAACGCGCCGACCAGCTGGTTCAGGGACGCGGCCTGCTCCATCAGTGACTGCGAGGCCGCCGATGCCTGCTCAACCAGCGCGGCGTTCTGCTGGGTCACATCGTCCATCTGATTGACGGCCAGATGAACCTGATTAATGCCCTGAGACTGCTCCTGCGCGGCCACAGAGATCTCATCGACAATATCCGTTACCTGACGCACGGCTTCGTTCATTTTGCCGATATTCTGACCAACGCCTTCCGCCTGCGCTGAACCTGCTTCGACGTACTGCATTGAGTTCTCAATCAGCTCTTTGATTTCACGCGCGGACGATGATGAACGCTGCGCCAGCGTGCGAACTTCACCGGCCACCACGGCAAAGCCTCTGCCCTGCTCGCCGGCGCGGGCGGCTTCCACCGCGGCGTTGAGCGCCAGAATGTTGGTCTGGAAAGCGATGCCTTCGATAAGCGCGATGATGTCGGTAATTTTCGCTGAACTGTCGCGAATATTGCCCATCGTGCTCAACATGGTATTGACGCGTGACTGGCTGTCTTCAGAGATATCACGCGCGTTTTTCGCAAGCTGGCTGGCAAGCTGGGTGTTTTCCGCAGTCTGACGCACGGTTTCGCTGAGCTCAGACATGCTGGCTGCGGTCTGCTCCAGCGAAGCAGCCTGCTCTTCCGTACGCGACGAGAGATCTTCGTTGCCGGCTGAAATCTGCCCGGACGCGGAGCTTACCGACTGTGCGGACGCTTCCACTGCGGCGAGCGAGGAAGCGACATTCGCCGCCAGCGTGTTGTACGCTTTCGCTGTCAGTCCAATCTCGTCCTTACGGGAGTCGTCGGCGCGCAGGGTCAGATCCAGGCGCTCGCTGGAAGCTTCCAGCGTCTGGCGCATGCTGTTGAGCTGGTTGCGAATCGAGAAAATGGTCTTCAGCGTGAAAAAGCCGAGGATAATGATGACGACAGTTGAGGTGCCAATCAGGCCCCACAGCGTCTGACTATAGGAGCGATCGTTTTCCTGACGCAGCGTTTTGCCGACAGCTTCGTTTACTCCCAGCTGTTTCTGATACAGGGCGATCAGCTGACGCGCTGCGCCGCCGACGCCGTTATCATCACGCAATGCCGCCAGCGCGGTGGCGTTGTCGTGCGTACGGGAGCTTTCAAGGAACGCCGGTAAGCGGGCCTGGACCGTCTGAATAACGGTGCCAATACTTTCAGAAATCTGCCTGTCATCTTCGTTCGAGGTTTCGTTCTGCAGGTAGTACTGGTTTAGCGTAGAGATACGGTTAATAACGGTATCGATCTCTTTTTCGATCTGCGACTGGCGGGTAGCCTCTGTCGCGCTCTGGTGGCGATAAAGCCAGATAATCAATGTATTACTGCCATCAATCATTTTGCCGATATCAAGCACCGACGGAAGCGTGTTTTCCTGGACGTACTGAAACCTTGCCTGAAAATTGCTGACCACCACCACCGACGTGATCACCATGGCGATCAGCGCGGCTGAGAGAAGTGAGAACGTCAGCATAAGACGTTGTGTAATGGACATGAAGTGTTTCCTCGGGTGCCTCTTTTCGCTGTATGGAGCCAGTGCTTAAATCAAACCGGCAAAACGAATATCGGCAACCCCGGAGCCAATAATTAGCCTACGCCGCGCGCTTTTTTGTATCCTGCTGATTCCCAAAAATATTAAATTTATTTAAGTGAACGTGGGGTATCCTGCGGCACGTTTTCATGAGCACTTTTACAGCAATGGTCTTATGAGTTTGCTCTATGGTTTATATCGGAAGGCGTGAATTCGTTACGCCGGAAAGCCGGTTGTAACCGTGATTTCCGGAACAGAGAGGGATGTTATGATCATGTTGTGTAAAGCCTGCGGCACGTCTTATGCATTCTCCCCACAGCGGTGCAGCATTTGCGACGATGAGCGGCAGTTCGTGCCGGTAACGGGCCAGCAGTGGGTAGAGGCCGACACCCTTATCGCCTCCCATTCGTGTAAGTGGAAGCAGCATACTCCCGATCTTTTCAGCATCCAGACGGTGCCGGACTTTGCCATTGGCCAGCGTGCGTTTCTGCTACGCACGCCGCAAGGCAATATCCTCTGGGACTGCATCGCCACGCTGGATGAGGCGACCAAAACGCTGGTTTCCGCGCTCGGCGGGTTGATAGCTATCGCCATTTCACATCCGCACTTTTATACCACCATGCAGGACTGGGCGGCCGCCTTCGACGCGCCGGTTTACCTGCATGCCAGCGACCGGGAGTGGATCATGCGCGACAGCCCGTATATCCGGCTCTGGGAAGGTGACAACCTGGCGCTTACGGATGACGTGAGTGTGATAAATCTGGGCGGGCATTTTGCGGGCGGCTGTGTGCTGCATGACGCGCGCGGCGACGGCCTGCTGCTGACCGGCGACATTTTGCAGGTGACACCGGGCGCAAATGGCGTCTCGTTTATGTGGAGTTACCCGAATATGCTGCCGCTGCCTGCCACAACCGTCAGCGCGATGACCCGGAAGCTGGACAGCGTGAAATTTTTTACGCTGTACGGCGCGTTTGAAGGCCGGGAGATCACGGCCAGTGCGAGCGAGATAGTGCGTCGTTCGGCCGAAAAATATGTGGCGTGTCTGAACAACTCGGGCTAACGCTGCCCGTGTTTTTTCGCAAGCGTCGGGTCAGTCAGGCCCGCTCATACGCGACCCGGCCATCGACGTAAGTGCGGTATATCGCGCGATCGTCACCGAGCGTCATCATCACGAATAACTTATCAAATAAGGTCACAGAATTGTCATAGCGCAGCTGCTGAAGCGGTGTTGAGATGGGGTCCAGTACCACAAAATCGGCCTCTTTGCCGGACGTAAGATTGCCAATAAGGTCGTCGAGCCCGAGCGCCCTCGCGCCGCCCAGTGTCGCGAGATAAAACGCTTCATAAGCGGACAAGGGATAACCCTGCAATTGCCCTACCTTGTAAGCTTCGTTCAGCGTTTGCAGCATGTTGAAAGTCGTGCCGGCGCCGATGTCCGTCCCCATGCCTACTTTTACTTTTTTGTGCCACGCTTTGGGCAGATTAAACAACCCGCTGCCAAGGTAGAGATTAGAGGTAGGGCAGAAAGCAATACTGGAGCCGGTTTCGCTCAGGCGGTCCCACTCGTTTTCTTCCAGATGAACGCAGTGGGCAAAGACGCAGCGTTGACCGGTTAAACCGTACTGATGATAGACGTCGAGATAGCCGTCATGCTCAGGATAAAGCGCTTTCACCCAGGCAATTTCATCTTTATTTTCTGACAAATGCGTCTGAAACCAGGTGTCCGGATATTCTTCTCGCAGGCGCTGCGCCATCGCCATCTGTTCCGGGGAAGACGTGGGGGCGAAACGCGGCGTGATGGCATAGAGCAGCCGCTGCTTTTTGTGCCAGCGCGCAATTAACGCTTTGCTCTCTTCATAACTGCGTTGCGGATCATCCAGCAGATACTCCGGCGCGTTGCGATCCATCATCACTTTACCGGCAATGAGGCGCATATTAATCTGACTTGCCGCTTCAAACAGCGCATCGACCGACTGCGGGTGCACTGAACCAAAAACCAGCGCCGTCGTGGTGCCGTTACGTAACAGTTGTTTAATGAAAAAAGCCGACATTTCGCGCGCATACTCCAGATCTTCGTAGCGTCGCTCGGCGGGAAATGTGTATTTATTCAGCCAGTCCAGCAGCTGCTCGCCATACGCCCCCACCATTTCACTTTGCGGATAATGAATATGGGTATCGACGAAACCCGGCACCACCAGCTTTCCCCGATAATCGCGCACCCGAACCGCAGCCGGGATTTGTTGTTTTCCTGCTTCCCATTCACCAAACCATTCGATTTTCCCGTGTCGAATCAGCAGTAATCCATCCTCAATAAACCGCAGCGCCGGGGCTATCCCCACCGGGTTTTCAACGACGCGGGTAAAATCGATAAAACTGCCGCGTACCGCTTTTAAGGTCTGTTCTGCCGACATAGTGAACTCCTGCGTAATGTTCTGTTTCTTCTTCAGGTCTCTTTTGCCCGGACGTCATGTACTGCTCGTAGTATAAGGACGCTATGCCCGCAAGGCTTTTGATACGGCGCCATGGCACAGGCGGTTAACCCACAATGTTTATCCTGCCAGACTAAACGCCCTGACAGCGAGGAGTGCGCGTGCCTGCACCTTCGGAGTGGGGCTGACGCAGTCAGACCGTATCTCCGGCCTGCGGGTCCGCAGGAGCCGCCTGGCGGTGTAGTTACAACATACGTTAATGCGAATCAGGTTTACCCGCCCTACGGGCGGGCGCGGGCGGCCCGGCAATGGGTGAGTGCGCGCTCAGGGGTTTCAGGAACAAATCTGACGCCACAACCGCGGCCGGAAGGGGCTCCAGGGTTTCAGAATGACGCGGTGGCTACCGGTGCAAAGACATTTTATCCTTATGGATGTTGTAACTAGTAAAGGGTTTTTCAATACCTTTTACTGCACAAAGCGCAGCACACAAAAGCCACTCACGCCGCGGTGAGTTGGCTTTATTTAAAGGGATATAAAGGCGATGGCCACCATTATCGCCCTGCTCATCTTCAACGCTCCCTTATGCCGAATCACGGGTTCTGTATCGCCTGTTAACCGTGAGGATGTCCCTATCGTTGCCAGAATCGCCCTTCCCTACCAGAAATGGCACTCCGCCCTTAAAAGGTGGTGAATATGTTATTATCCGGTTGATATTTATGGAAAATAGTTTCGAAGAGTGACAATTATGAAAACCGGATATGCCGCACTGCTTTCTGCCCTTCTGCTCTCAGGCTGCGCGCAGCTTAACGATGGCCTGGGCGCGTTAAACTCAGGCCTCGCCAGCATTAACAAAGGGTTAAAAGCCCCGCTTCAGAAAACGGATAAATCCGCCAGCCAGATTTGCGCCGAAGCCAATAAAAACCCTGGCCGCGCGAATCAGACCTTTAACGGGCTGGGCATGACAACAGAAGGGATAGTGCATCTGCATGACAATAACTTTGTCACTGAGGAATTTTTCCTGCTGAAGGTCGGCAGCAATACGGTTGCCGTCAGCGGTTATCCGGATATGAATGCCCTGAATGAAGGGCAGCGACTGAAAGTGGAGGGCACCATCACCAATATCTCCAAAGATTTCGGATGTATGATCTCGGTGAATGCTTACTGATTTCAGGCGCCGTCAAAACAGGCCGGAAAGCCGGCCTGCTTATCAATCCCGCCGCAGCGCATAAACCCTACCGACCGTGAAACCCGTCCAGATAGGTCTGCGCCAGATCGTCGCCCAGCATCCGCTTTTCACGCGGGCTGGTGTTGTCATCTGAGAACTGGCCGCGATGGTTCGCGAATTCGCTGGCGGTTTGTATGCCACAGGCGTTGTCGCGGTAAGCCTTAGCCTGACGCTCTGCCCAGGCGGCATCACGCCCCTGCGCTTTATCCGCTTTGCCCTGATTGTAGACGCTGGTAAAAGCAGGCATAAACGCGGCGATGCTGCCCGTTGTATCCACTCTTAAATTCGCGTCGTGCGATTCCATTCCCTGCAGGACATAGTGCCGCGCATGTATTTCCGGCGACGTTCTGGTCACGCATCCCGCTAACACCGCGGCCACAGCCACGACTATCACTCCGTAACGCGTCATAGATTTCTTCCTGAAAAGTTATCGTTCTGCCGAATTAAGGCGGGCAGATGTGGCCTGTGCATCATCACCGCTGTGAATTGAGCGCAGAAATTTTACCCCTCGACATTCAGGGTTAATACATACCAGATCAGGGGATTGCACAGGCATCGCTGGCGTGCATTACGCTGTGGAAATCAAAGTAAAAAGCCGCACAAGGCGAACCCTGTGCGGCGAGTCTGTGGCGTACTGACGTCAGGCCGTCTGCTGGTGCGTACTGAAGAACGCCAGCGCGGTTTCCAGCGCTTTCGCCTGCTCTTCGAGCGACATCGCCGCCGCGGAAACCTGCTGTACCAGCGAGGCGTTCTGCTGGGTCACGCTGTCCATCTGGTTCACCGCCACGCTTATCTGATCCACCCCGCGGGTCTGTTCATCCAGCGCCCGTACGATTTCGTTAATCGCCAGGTGCACGCTGCTCACCGCGTCGATGATTTGTTTCATCGTGGAGCCGGTTTCATTTACCAGCGTCACGCCCTGACCGACGCGGCCGGTCGATTCCGTGATCAGCTGAGAGATCTCTTTTGCCGCGTTCGCGCTGCGGCTGGCGAGCGTGCGTACTTCACCGGCGACAATCGCGAAGCCGCGCCCCTGTTCACCGGCGCGTGCCGCTTCCACCGCGGCGTTCAGCGCCAGGATATTGGTCTGGAAGGCGATGCTGTCGATAATGCTGGTGATATCGCTGATTTTCTGCGAGCTCTCATCCACCTGCGACATCACATGCACCACGCGATCCACCAGGGCCTCGCCTGCGCCCGCGATATTTTTCGCGTGTTCCGTCAGCACAATCGCACGTCCGGCGCTCTCGGCGTTGTTTTTCACGGTCGCGGAAATCTCTTCCATGCTGGCGGCCGTCTCAACAATCGCCGCCGCCTGCTCCTCGGTGCGGGACGCCAGATCGGTATTGCCGGCAGCGATTTCACTGCTGCCGGCGCGCACAGAGTGGCTGGCATCGCTGATATCGCCGACGATCTCACGCAGTCGCGACTGCATCGTACTCAACGCATAAAAGATGCTCCAGGTATCGCCCTGCTGCACCGGAATGACATTATTCAGGTTGCCATGCGCGACGGAGAGCGCGATTTCAGAAGCTTCCAGCGGCTCGCCGCCCACCGGGCGCGCGACTTTGCGGGTGAAGACCAGCGCCACCACCAGGCTCACGACAGCAATACTCAGCACCATCAGAATGAGGGCATTGATCAGTCCCTGCCAGGCTTCGGCCATGACGACGCTCACCGGCGTAACCACCGCAAGCTTCCACGGCGTGCCGCTGTTGCCCACATCAATGGTGTTCCAGGTGATAAACGCCGGTTCGTTAAGCACTGGATCGTTATAGCGAATCACATCACGGCCCGTCACGGTGCCTTTATAGGGCTTGCCGATGGTCGCTTTATCCGGCGCGGAGATCACTTTGTTGTCCGCGGACAGCAGTAGCGCATAACCAACGCCATCCCACGGTTTGATTGCTCCCACCATCTTTTGCAGCGTTTCGAGTGAGAAATCTGACGTTACCGAGCCCTGGAATTTGCCGTCGCGCATAATCGGCGCGGCGATCGAGGTGAGCATGACGTCCACGCCGTTGTACGGGTAGATATAGGGTTCGATGATGACATCTTTCTGCCGCTGGCGTGGAAGCACGTAATAGTCGCCGCTGCCGGGCGTTTCATAATCCACCAGATTATGCAGCGCCGGGTTGCCCGCGCTGTCGCGGTCCACATAACGCGCGTAGCGTCCCTTCGGATCCTGGCCTGCCTGACCGGCAAATGTGGCGTCGCTTGCGTCAAACGCGTCAGGTTCAAAGGTCAGTGACATTGATAAGAAATCATCATGGGCGCGCAGAAAGCTGACTAACAACTGCTCCAGCCCTTTACGATCCTTAAGCCCGGACTCATGCAGCGCCCAGGCGCTGATGCCAACATCGCGCGCGGCAATCAGGGCCGTATCGAGGCGACGGCTTACCTGTAAGGTTTCCGTTTGCGCAATTTGTTGCAGGTGTTTTTTCGCGACATATTCCTGCTGCGACATCGATTGCCAGAGCAGTAAACCGATCGTGATGCCAAAACCTGCGGTTATCGTAATGAAAATGGATAACAGCATCAGCGTTTTGGTCTTAAGCTTTCTTCCCGAA
This sequence comes from Cronobacter turicensis z3032, assembly GCA_000027065.2. Lineage (NCBI taxonomy): Bacteria > Pseudomonadati > Pseudomonadota > Gammaproteobacteria > Enterobacterales > Enterobacteriaceae > Cronobacter > Cronobacter turicensis. The sequence continues at coordinate 76,979 of FN543094.1, forward strand.
GAGAGCTTACTGGTCATTATTTTCTCCCAAACACCGCCAGAAAGGCAGGATATATCTGCTAACTATCGGCAATTATCCAGGAAGCCTTATACGTTCCCTTAATTAAATTTTCTTACTGCAAACGAAGCGGGACAAGCGAAACGGGTAAAGGTAGTCATATCAAAAAGAAAGGCGCGAATGCAGAAATCGAAGGCAAAAAAAGAGGGCCGCCCGACATCGTGGCAGCCCGTAAACAGAATAATGGCGAATGGCCCCTTTTCCTGATGATGCTATCGTAGCGTCTGAACCTTAAGGCAAACTTAAGAGATGAGTTTAATCTTAAATTTTTTGTGACGATGGCATCATTACGTATCAAAAAAGCCGGAAAATCTCACCGCCGCAATCAGGCATCCGTAAATTCCAGCTTCGCTTTCACGCGCTCCAGCGACTGCAGATAATCGATATTCTCAATAAGCTGATGTAATTCCCGCGTTTCGCCGCCAGACTCCGCCAGTGCATCTTCAATAAAAGGCGAATGCCCGAAACGTTGCAGGATCACATTTTTCTTTTGCATGTCATTCAGCGAGCAGAGCGTAATAAACCGGAAGCGTTTTTTATACGTAGCGTCGTTTTTCAGGGTCTCCGTCGCCTCGCACGGTGCGGAAATAATGCACCGGAACGACGACATCAGATACGGCTTAAGAGAGAGAAGAATGCGCATCCCTGCCGACAGCTGGTCATTTTCTGCGGTGAACGCGTGCGTACCGTCCAGATACAGAATGACTTTATGGCGCTCGGCCAGCTCAACCGCCAGCGCCAGTTTTTTTCTACCTCTTCCTGACTGGTATTACCTGCATACAGCGACACCATATTAATTTCCGCCAGATGGCAGCCCGGCTGGATCTGTAACAGGTAGCGGGAAAGATTGCGGACAAAACAGGACTTCCCGACGCCTTCATTGCCGGAGACGACCAGACTGTTAGTATTTCGGCATGACAGAATCGCCAGCGCCGAGAGGATTTCTGATTCCCGATACATCACGTCCGGAATATTTCCGCTGGCGAGCATCCCCATCAGATCGCTGGCATGAATGCCATGCTCTTTTAACAGTGAATAAAACGCCTTCCGGTCATGTTGCGGCTCAATGGTGAACAAATTGTTAGGTGGTGTCATTTTATTTTCCTTAAGCGTGTAATTACAAAAGTAATAATCCCGCCCTGATTCATTTCTGAAAAGGCGTTGAATACCGCTGCGGTTAAATGGGTAACAAAATAATAATGGCGCCGGTTAACGGGCACGACTTATCCCCACGCCGGAGACCATTCCACCAGCGTTTGCGTACCTTTTGCGCATTACAATTTTACGAGCGTCTCGTTGAATACCCCGTTGTGTGTCTGACTCTCCCGCCAGCATTTCAAAGGTCAGAAAGGCCAGCTCATATCATCAGGAGAATTGGATAGTTAAGCGGTGCTAAAACTTAATTAAGTGTGAAGATAGGCAAAAATCTTAAAGGCGTCAACTGCCGAAATAATTATCGATAAATAAGTTATTCCTTATACCGTGAATTGGCGAATTAAGATTTTCCTCAGTATGAATTACGGAAATAAAAAGGTAAGTTGTCCGGTTATTTTTTATGGGGGCAGGTAAAATTTTATGTCGCAAACGGGTGGCGATACGGATGGAAATCATTAAAAAACCCCGCCGATGCGGGGTTTGTGAGAGAAAAGAAGACGAGCGGTTTCAGAACGTACTGTAAAGCAGCGCAGAAACCGTGAGCAGGCCGCCAGCAGCGACCACGACCGCCGTCGGGCCTCGCAGCGAGCGCAGCGCGTCACGGGTATAGATCAGGTACGTCGGGATAAGAAACAGGAAGATGGCGGTCAGCGGCCCGCAGACGGTTTCGATCAGCGTAATAACGTCCGGGTTGAGGTCAACCACGCCGAATGTCACGACAAACATCGCCAGGAACGCGAGCGTCTTCGCACGCGTTTTTATACCGGTGCGCTCGGCAATCAGCGCCGTCATGGTTTCCGCCACAGGCAGGCACACGCCGAGAAACGATTTCGTCATCCCTACGATGGCGATAAACGGCGCGAGGATAAACAGCAGATCGAGACCGCCCTGACTCTGCATCACCGAGAGCATGTTCAGGTTTTCCGCTTTCGCTCTGGCGAACGTCGCCGGCGGGTTTGCCAGCAGGCAACTCAGCACGAAGAACACAATGCTGAAAATAATCAGCGCATACGCCACGCGCACCACCCGTACTGACTTCACTTCGCCGCCATGACCGCTTTCACGATAGTACGACGCCAGCGGCGCAATCAACGGCGCGGAGCAGAGCGCGAAAGAGATGAGCGGCAAGGTCAGCCAGATATTTTTCAACGCGTCGCCCACGGGCTCGCCTGCCGGAATGAGCGGCATACTGAAATTCGCCAGGCTCCAGGCGGGGATCTGGAGCACCGCTATCAGCAGAAGCGATAACGCAAACGGCAGCGCCAGCGCGCCCATCATGCTGACGACTTTATCGCGCCCTTTGCTGAGCGCCAGAAACAGCACCGCCACGACGACAAACGCCAGCAGCGCGCGATTTACCGGCGCGACATGCATGCGATTCATCAGGTAATCCGAGATAGCATTTACCAGCGAGATGGCATACACCAGCGTGACCGGGAAATGCGCGACGCAGAAGAAAATCCGGATCGCCGCCCTCCCCTTCGGGCCGAAAAACGCGCCGAACAGCGGCAGCGTGCCGTCATCGGTCTGTTTATCGCGCATAAATACGCGGCAAATCAGCACATGCGGCACCAGCGAAAGCGGAATGCCCAGTATCAGCAGAAGAAGAAAAACCAGCGGGCCGCGCGTGCCGATTTCAACAGGAAGAAACAGCGTGCCCGCGCCGACGGTAGCGCCGTAAACGCCCAGCATCCAGAGCGTGTCTCTGAATCTCCAGTGGCTACGGGCTGGCAGGCCGCTGTCCGTGGGGGTTGATATTGTCATTGTCTATATTTCAGCTTAATGGATTAAGAATGTACCGAAGCCGTTTCGCAGGCCGGTTAAGAAAAAACGCACAGGGCGTAAACAGGGGCTGAATGATATAGAAATCGGGCGCTGAATTCGAAGCTCGCGGGTGATAAAACGTAAATAAACGCAACGGCGCGCGCGGTAATGACAAAGGGGCGCATGCCCCTTTGTCGGTTGATAACTCAGAACCACTGGCCAAATTTGCGGATATACAGCCATTTCATGCCCTGCACGACAACGCAATAGGCGAAAAGGATCCCCGCCAGCCACGGGAAATACGCCCACGGCAGCGGCACCAGACCAATCATATGGCCGAGCGGAGAAAACGGAATCGCTATCCCGGTGACCATAACGATCCCGGTCGTCACCAGCACCGGCAGCGCGGCGCGGCTCTGGATAAACGGAATTTTCCGGGTGCGCAGCATATGCACAACCAGCGTCTGCGACAGCAATCCTTCGACAAACCAGCCGGACTGAAAGAGTGACTGCGCCGCAGGCGTAGTAGCGGCAAAAACAAACCACATCACCGCAAACGTCACCATATCGAACAGCGACGACGTCGGCCCCATCCAGATCATAAAGCGCTTAATATTCTGCGCATCCCATTTGCGCGGCTGACGCAGAAATTCCTTATCCATACGATCCCACGGCAGCGAGAGCTGTGAAATGTCGTACATCAGGTTCTGCACCAGCAGATGGATAGCAAGCATCGGCAGGAACGGCAGAAAGGCGCTCGCCACCAGCACAGAAAAGACGTTGCCGAAGTTCGAGCTGGCGGTCATGTTCAGATATTTGATGATATTGCCGAAGGTCTCGCGCCCGGTCAGCACCCCCTGCTCCAGCACCCTCAGATCTTTTTCCAGCAAAATGATGTCCGACGACGCTTTGGCGATATCCGCCGCGCTGTCGACCGAAATACCGACATCCGCATCGTGCAGGGCGGGCGCATCGTTAATGCCATCGCCCAGGAACCCCACCGTGTGACCGTTGTTTTGCAGCGCGCGCAGAATGCGGGATTTCTGCAGCGGCGTCAGCTTCGCGAAAATCGCGCCGTGTTCGACAGCCGTTGAAAGCTGCGCCTCGTCCATCTCCTCAATCCGATCGCCGGTGAGGATCTCGTGGTTGTCGATCCCGACCGCCTGGCAAATGCTGGCCGCCACCAGCGGGTTATCGCCGGTAAGCACTTTCACGGTCACGCCGTGCGCATGGAGGGCCGAAATCGCCTGCGCCGCGCTCGCCTTCGGCGGATCGAGAAACGTCAGCATCCCTTCAATAATCAACCCATTTTCATCCGCCACGCAGAGCGGATGATTAAGCCCCGGCTCCGGCAGTTCGCGTGTCGCCACCACCAGCACCCGGAAACCCTGCGCATTGTACTGGCGCGTTAAGCGCGCAAACGCGGCGCGGCGCGCGTCATCAAGCGCATAAACCGTGTCGCCATCGCGAATGTGCGTTGATATCGCGAGCATTTCTTCGACGGCGCCTTTGCAGATGAGCGTCTGCTGATGCGCGCCATAACGTTCCACCACTACAGAAACACGGCGGCGTACAAAATCAAACGGCAGCTCGTCAATTTTGAAATAGCCGGACTGCACCGCAGACGAAAGCGCTGCCTGCCCGGCGGCCAGCACCGCCTGATCCATCAGGTTGCGCGATCCGCTCAGGTTGACGCTGTTCAGCCAGGCAAGCGACAGCACAGGCAGGCTGTCATGGCCGTGGCAGTCCAGATGCCTCTCAAGCACGATGTTGTCCTGGGTGAGCGTGCCGGTTTTATCCGTACACAGCACATCCATCGCGCCGAAATTCTGAATCGCGTTGAGATGCTTCACAATCACCTTGCGGCGCGCCATCACTATCGCGCCTTTCGCCAGGTTAGCGCTGACGATCATCGGCAGCATTTCCGGCGTCAGGCCCACCGCGACCGCCAGCGCGAAAAACGTCGCGTCCAGCCAGTCGCCTTTGCTGAAGCCGTTAATGAGCAGCACCACCGGCACCATCACCAGCATAAAGCGAATAAGCAGCCAGCTGACGCTGTTCACGCCTTTATCAAACGCCGTCTGAGTGCGGTTGCCGACAAGCGATTTCGCAAGCTTTCCGAAATACGTTTTCGCGCCGGTCGCCACCACCACGCCGCAGGCGGTGCCGCTCGCGACGCTGGTGCCCATCAGACAGATATTGCCTCGCTCCAGCAGGCTGGCGTTATCGCCGGGCAGGTCATCTGCCGTGACGCCTTTGCCCTGCACATGACCGGTAACGTCATATTTCTCCACGGGCAGTGATTCGCCGCTCAGTATCGCCTGGCTGATGAACAGATCTCGGGAGGCGATAAGGCGTAAATCCGCCGGGATCAGATCGCCTGCCGAGAGATACACAATGTCGCCCGGCACCAGCGCCTCGACCGGGATTTCCCGTTTTTCGCCGTCGCGATGGCTGGCGGTACGGCGTAACACGGTCGCCGTCGTGCTGACCATGGATTTCAGCGCCTGCGCCGCTTTACTGGTGCGAAACTCCTGCCAGAAGCGCAGCAGGCCGCTGAACAGCACCATCGTGACGATGATAATCACGCCAGTCAGATCGGTCTCCTGCCCTGCGCGCAACGGATACCCGTAATCGGTAAAGAAACTGATCACCGCCAGCGCCATCAGCACATAGATGAAGGGATTGTTGAACGCCTGTAAGAGCTGCACCAGCGCGGGCGGCGCATTGTCATGCGCCACGGTATTCGGGCCATAAACGGCAAGGCGCGCCCGGGCTTCGTTTTCAGGCAGCCCATTTTCACTACTTTCCAGCCGCGCTAATGTTTGTTCCGGGCGTTCCGCGGACGCCGCTTCGATGCAAAAAAACGCCGCCTGTGTTTTAGCGGCGCTGTTCAGGTTTTTTTGATTGTGCTTTGCCATACCGGCACCTGTTATTCAGCAGGCAGCGAAACGCGTCCGCGCATCGCCGCCACGGTTTTATAAGGCGCACGCGATTTCACCTTTAAAAAGTAAAGGCGTGCTGAAGAATATGTTTAAAAAAGGAAAGGAATTAACGGAAAGGCGGAGGGAACAGCGCCGTATGAATAAAAAACATAGGTAAGCACTCCTTAATAAAACAAGGATAAAAGCCTGGGGTGCAATAAGAAGAAGTAAAACATTGCTGCCCGCCATGAGAGGCAAACAGCGAAGGTGACGTCGCGAGTTTGCCCGTTAATAAAATCCGGTATCGCTGTTCAGGGGAGGGATCTCCATCAATAATTTTCCGGCAGTATAAAACGCAGCCGCTTAAAGTAAACGTCTTCACGCGTTCAGTTTACAGAGCGTTTAGCTTTGGTTTCTGCCGCGTCGTTTACTGACAAAGAAAAGAATCTGGCAGGTTATTTTATTATCGGCGGTGCGGATAATGTATTGTCGGCATAAATCGAAGCTCTGGTCTTTTATTAACGAACGCCAGGCTATTCGTCACAGACAATCTTAAAAAGAAAACGGCCTTCACTGGAAATGAAAGTCGTCAGGAACGTTTATTCGTCGAAGAACCAGTAGCCCTGGTTTATCAGGTCGGTCAGCTCATCAATAAACGCCGGATGATGCAGCGCGTCGCCCAGTTCGTTCTGGCCCACGTCGGTATAGCGGCACAGCACATCCGCCGCGCGCGGATCCACGGTGTCGTACTGCTCGCTGTTAATGAAAAAGCAGCCGTTGACGTTCAGCACCCGCAGCCCGGAAAGGCGCGTAAGGGTTTCCCCGCCAAGCAGCGCCTCGCGCACCTCTTCGGCCGTGTACGGCGGTTCGGCGGCGGCGATATCCAGTTCGTGGCGCGGGGTGGTGACGAACGAGCCAAACCAGCGGGTAAAGTCTTCCGGCTGGTTAATCAGCCCGATCATCATATGGCGGATGCGCTCAAGCTCATACGCCTCGACGCGGCCCGGATGGTCGCGACAGGTCAGATCCGGGTCGCTGTAGTGCTCGCCGCCCAGATCGTTTTCCAGCGCATAATCCGCAAAGCTGCTGATTAAATCGCGCCCGTTCGGCCCGCGAAAACCGACGGAGTAGTTGAGCGCCGTTTCGTGGGTAAATCCGTCGTGCGGGAAGCCTGGCGGAATATAAAGGATATCGCCCGGTTCGAGATCTTCATCGATAATCGGCTCGAACGGATCGACATGCAGCAGCGCCGGGTGCGGGCAGAACTGACGCATCGGCAGCTTATCGCCTACGCGCCAGCGACGGCTGCCCATGCCCTGGATAATAAACACGTCGTACTGATCGATATGCGGGCCGACGCCGCCGCCCGGTACGGAAAACGAAATCATTAGGTCGTCCAGGCGCCAGTCCGGCAGTACGCGAAACGGTCGTACCAGCTCGGCGGACGGCGCGTGCCAGTGGTTTACCGCCTGCGCCAGCAGGGACCAGCCGGTGTCGCCAAGCCCGTCGAAATGTTCAAACGGGCCGTTGCTGGCGTGCCATTTTCCGTTAGCGTGGCTCACCAGACGGCTGTCGACCTCCGGCTCCATCGCCAACCCGGCCAGTTCATCCGGCGTGATCGGGTCAATAAAATTCGCAAACGCCTGTTTCAGCACGACAGGTTTTTTCTGCCAGTATTTTTCTAAAAATTCCGGCCAGTTCAGGTTGAGTTGGTAAGCCATAGCATCACACCAGTGAAGGATTGAGGGCGTGATTATAAGAAGGCTTACCGGTGCGCCGCCTTGTCATGGGTCAAGCGCCGGACCTGCGCATTATCAACGCGCCCTGTTTTTCGGTATGATGGATAACATTATTCACCGCCGGAGGGCGTATGCATTATCTGCTGGAACTGATTTGCGATATTCTGTGGTACTGGCCATCCCGTAACCCACCCGCCGAGGGAAGAAACGCCATTCCTTCGCTTAAACACAAGCCGCTGTTTCGCATGCCGGCAGGCGATCCCCTGAAAAAAGACGAACAGAAAAAAGATCCGGAGTAAGCCCTTGTCGCTACGCCGCTAATTGTCCCTGAAAACCTGGTTATATCGGCCCATCGTTACCGCACTCACAATGTTACGCTGCGCAACAATCCAACCCTTCTGATCATTTCACTGCGGGTAAATGATGGCGCGTCACGTTTCAGGGCTGCTTAACGCGGTCTGTTTTTTCGCTGTTTTTCTCGTCCTCCTGGCGATAACGATCTCGCCCGCCCGCGCGCTCTCCTCGGCGTGTATGGCCCTGAACGCCGCAAGCCCGGTGAGTTCCGCCACCAGCACGTACAATGCCAGCGCTTTCAGCGCGGATGAAAGCGTCACGGTCTCATTTACTGACAATGGTGGAGGCGCCGGCGGCTCCCAGATGAGTGCAGATGCGGTTCTTATGCACTCCCGGAACTTCTCCCGGCATTATCTGGTGCATTACAGCTCAGACGGCAATGCCGGGAGTTTCAGCACCACGGTGACCGGCGCGCAGCTCACCGCAGACGGGCTTTACCTGAAAGTATCGACGGCCAACGGTTTTATCAGCCCGGTGACCGTCTCCTGTACCGCCGCAGTCACGCTCTCATCAGACGCCACGCTGAGCGGGCTCTCGTTTTCCGGCGGCGCCCTCTCCCCCGGTTTCTCGTCCAGCGCCACCAGCTACCATGCCACGGTCGACTATGCCGTCGCCTCCGTGACGCTGACGCCCGTCACCACTCACGCCGCCGCCACGGTTACCATTAACGGCAACGCTGTCGCGTCGGGCGCCGCTTCGACCGCTTTTAACCTTAGCGTGGGCATAAATACTTTCGGGATCGTCGTCACCGCCGAAGATGGCTCCACGAAAAATTACAGCGTCACAGTCCAGCGCAACGAGCAGACGCCGGTAGCGGGCAATGTTTCCGCACAGGTGGCGGCCAACAGCCACGATAACCCGATTACGCTCGCCCTCTCCGGGGGCAGCGCTACGGCCGTGAATCTGGTTACCATCCCGGCACATGGCACGCTGGTTATCTCCGGCACGTCGGTCACCTATACGCCACTGGCCGGGTATAGCGGCAGCGACAGTTTCACGTATACCGCCAGCAACAGCGCGGGCACGTCGGCAAGCGCCACGGTATCGCTGATCATTACCGCGCCCGCGACCGTCACAATAGCTCCCGCCAGCGGCGCGCTCCCGGCGGCCACTAAAGGCAGCGCCTGGTCGCAGAGTCTCTCGGCTACCGGCGGCACAGCGCCTTATACCTGGGCAGCGCATGGTCTGCCAGCAGGCATTACGCTGAACAGCACAACCGGCGCGCTCTCCGGCACGCCCACCACGTCCGGCAGTTTCAGCTTCACGCTGACCGCGCAGGACGCCGGGGGTATTTCTTCCACCGTGACCTATACGCTCGTGGTGACGAATGACGCGCCGCCAGCCGCCACACTCGTAATGACGCCGGCTGCGGGCGCACTCCCGCCTGGCACGGTCGGCACCGCCTTATCGCAGACGTTCACGGTGAGCGGTGGCGCAACGCCCTATACCTGGCAACTGAACGGTACGCTGCCCGCGGGGCTTACCTTCTCCGACGGCATCCTGAAAGGCACCCCGCGCGCGTCAGGCGACAGCGCCCTGACGCTTTCGGCCACCGATGCGAATGGCGCCGTGGTTCACGCCGCCTATACACTGCACATCAACGCCGCGGCGGCGCAGGCGGTGGATCAGAGCGCGTCGATCTCAGCCGGACGCGTCGCCCGCGTGTCGCTCACGCGCGGCGCTACCGGCGGCCCGTTCACCGGCGCGCGTCTGCTAGCGGCCCCGGATAAACGCCAGGGCAGCGCGACCATTCAGCCGCGGGGCGCCGATTACGAACTCACCTTTACCGCCGCGCCGCAGGCCAGCGGCACCGTCGCGCTGCGCTACGTGCTGTTAAACGCCTCCGGCGCCACTCCGCCTGCGACCATTACGCTGAGTATCGCCTCCCGCCCCGATCCGTCGAAAGACGCCAGCGTGACGGGCACCGTCAGCGCGCAGTACCAGGCGGCGCAAAACTTCGCCCGCGCGCAGATCCGCAACTTCAACGATCGTCTCGAACAACTGCACGGCAGCGAAAACGTACCGTCCAGCCTGAATGGCGTACACTTCGCCCTGCCTTCTTCGCAGGCGGAGCGCGGGCTGGATACCGATCTCTGGGATGCGGCGCTGCAACAGCAGGCGCAGCTGGATGCGCAGAACAGCCTGCCGCCCGCGCTGCCGCTCGGAACGCAGGCGCCCGGCCAGCGTCTGTCTTACTGGACGGGCGGTTATGTCGATTTCGGGCGTGATAAAGACAGTACGATGCGCTTAAGCCACACGCTGGTGGGCGTCAGCACCGGGGTGGATTACCGTTTCACACCCACCGTGACGGCGGGCGTCGGCATCGGCTTCGGGCGCGACGTCAGCGATATCGGCGATACCGGCACCCGCAGCAATGGCCGCTCGCTGAGCACCGCGCTGTATGCGAGCTATCATCCGGATGCGGTTTTTGTCGACGGGCTGCTGGGCTACAGCCGTCTTGATTTCGACAGTAAACGCGACGTGAGCGAAACGGACGCCTTCGCGCGCGGCAGTCGCGCCGGAAGCCAGGTTTTCGGCGCGCTGACCTCCGGCTACGAGTTCCGCTCGCCGCAAAGCCTCGTCTCTCCGTATGGCCGCGTGCAGGTTTCGCAGACTCGCCTTGAGCGCTACACCGAATCGGACGCGGGCATGTATAACCTGGCGTTCGCGCCGCAGCGGTTCTCTCAGGTCACGGGCAGCGCGGGTCTGCGCGCGGAACATCGCGTTCCGCTTACCTGGGGCGGCGTGCGGCTGCAAAGCCGTGTCGAATATTCCCGCCTGATGAATGACACCGGCAGCGCGCGTGTCGGTTATGCGGATACGGGCAGTGATACCTGGCGAATGTCGCTGTATGAACAGAACCGGCAGTCGCTGGCGCTGGGCGTCGGGGTGGATATGCAGCTGCCGAACGGCGTCACGCCAGGCCTCGCGTATCAGGGTACGCTGGGACTGGATGACAGCGGTTCGCGCGCCCAGACCATCATGGCGCGGATGAACGTGGCGTTTTGATTGGCCAAAAAAAACGGCGCGGGGTTGCCCCTGCGCCGTAGGTGTTATGGCGTCGCGATTAAGGCCGTCTGAAGAGCGCGATGCTGCGCCCTTCCAGCTCAAAATCCTTCTCTTTCGTGATAACCAGCCCGTGGTTCGCGGTATCGGACGTGGTCAGCTCCAGCACCCAGCCGCCTTCTTCGCCAAACTGCGGAATGCGGAACGGCACGGTGCCTTCAAACGGGTTGAACAGCATCAACACGTCGTGCCAGATCCCCTCTTGCTCCTGCAAATCGGAGCGCCCGATGTAGAGGCCAAGCGTCGAGCCTTCATCCCACTGTTCCGGCGTCTGCAGCCCGCCGCCCGCGTTAAACCATTTGATCTCCATTCCGTCGCGCCAGCTCTCGCGGCGCAGCAACGGCTGTTCGGCGCGCAGGCGGATCACGTGACGGGTAAACTCGCGCAACGCTTCGGCGCTTTCCGGCAGGTTTTCCCAGTGCACCCAGGAGATCTCGCTGTCCTGGCAGTAGCCGTTGTTATTTCCCATCTGGCTGCGGCCAAACTCGTCGCCCGCCAGCAGCATCGGCGTGCCGTGCGAGAAAAAGAGCGTGGCGAGGAAGTTACGTTTCTGGCGTTCACGCACCGCGTTGATGCCTTCGTCGTCGGTCGGGCCTTCCGCGCCGTAGTTATAGGAGCGGTTGTCGTTATGGCCGTCGTTGTTGTCTTCGCCGTTATCCTCGTTGTGCTTGCCGTTATAGGAGACCAGATCGTTGAGCGTGAAGCCGTCATGCGCGGTAATGAAGTTGACGCTTGCCCACGGACGGCGGCCGCGCTGATCGTAGAGGTCGCCGGAGCCGAGCAGGCGCGCCGCGAAATCGGTCGAGACGTTATCGCCCTTCCAGTATTCGCGCACCGTATCACGGTATTTATCGTTCCACTCCGCCCAGCCCGGCGGGAAGCCGCCCACCTGGTAGCCGCCAGGGCCGATGTCCCACGGCTCGCCGATAAGTTTCACTTTCGAGAGCACAGGATCCTGCATGATGGCGTCAAAGAAGCCGCCGCGCTGGTCGAATCCTTCCGGCTCGCGGCCAAGAATGGTGCCCAGATCGAAGCGAAAACCGTCGATATGCATCGATTCTGCCCAGTAACGCAGTGAATCCATCACCATCTGCAATACGCGAGGATGGGACGTATTCACCGTGTTGCCGGTGCCGGTATCGTTAATGTAATACCGGTGCTGATCCGGCATGGTGCGGTAATAAGAGAAGTTATCGATGCCCTTAAACGAGAGCGTCGGGCCAAGCTCGTTGCCTTCGGCGGTGTGGTTATAAACCACATCCAGGATAACCTCGATACCGGCGTCGTGGTAGGCGCGCACCATGTCGCGGAAACCCTGAATGCCGCGCGGCCCGAAGTAGCGCGAGGCGGGCGCGAAGAAGTTAAGTGAATTGTAGCCCCAGAAGTTTTTCAGCCCCTTATCCAGCAGATGCTGATCGTCCGGGAACCAGTGCACCGGCAGCAATTCAACAGACGTAATGCCGAGGCTTTTGATGTAATCCACCGACGCCTTATGCGCCATGCCGTCATAGGTGCCGCGCAGCTCCGGCGGTATGGCCGGGTTGAGCTGGGTGAAGCCTTTCACATGGGTCTCATACACCACCGTGTGCGGCCAGACGACAGACGGACGGTTCTGATCCTGCCAGTCGAACTCATTCGGGTCGATAACCCGGCACTTCGGCATATACGGCGCGCTGTCACGCTCATCAAACGTCAGATCTTTATCTTCGTGCAGCAGATCGTAGGCAAAGTGCGCCTCGTTCCATTCGATATTGCCGACGAGATCGCGGGCGTACGGGTCGACCAGCAGCTTGTTCGGGTTAAAGCGGTGGCCGTTTTCCGGATCGTACGGCCCGTGCACGCGGTAGCCATACAGCGCGCCGGGTTGCAGGCCCGGCACATAACCGTGCCAGACTTCGTGCGTATATTCCGGCAGCGTCAGGCGGGCGATTTCGTGTTTGCCGCTCGGATCGTAAAGACACAGCTCCACACGCTCTGCGTGCGCCGAGAAAATCGCGAAGTTTACCCCCTCGCCGTCGTAGTTTGCGCCGAGGGGATAACTGCATCCCGCCGTGATTTCAAAAGCCTTATCGTTTGACATTTATCCCTCTCCATCCAGGCCGTAAATTTTCAGGACTACCACGATTCATGATGTTTATTTGCATGGAATCAGTCGGTTATCAGTATCACGGACGAGCAGCCATCAGCTGTCTCCAGGGTTATCCGATCGGTAAGACTCAGCGTCTCGCCGGTCAGTACGTTGCGCCAGCGACGGTGAGCCAGTGACGCTGGCAGCACGATATGTGTGTCGGGCCAGCCGCCGCTTGCCGGCAGCGACGCGCTCTCATAGAGCGCGGTGAACATCAGCCGCGGCGCGATGACGATGATGGCGTTATCGCCGTGCGTGCGGGCGTAAGCAATGACGTTACTGTCGAACTCGCCTTCAGCATGGAGCGGCAAATAGTCGCCGTGGCGGAACAGCGCCGGATCCTGCTGGCGCAGGTGCAGCACGCGGGCGATCAGGTGCTGTTTAAGGCGCCCGCTGATCCAGTCCTGCGGCGTGGCGGCAAGATTCGCCTGCGGCGCCAGCATACTGTCGAGCGCGATAAAATCCGGCTCGCGGCGGTTATCCGGGTCCACCAGGCTGAAGTTGAGCGCTTCGCTGCCCTGGTAGATATCCGGCACGCCGGGGGCTGTCAGTTTCAGCGCCGTCTGGGTCAGGCTGTTGACCAGGCCCGCGCGGATAAACGGCTGTAATGCCTCATGGAAATCCGTCAGGAAATCCTGATTGTCCGGCGAGAGCATATGGCTTGCGTAATCCAGCACCGCTTTTTCATAGGCATCGTTCGTGTCCGCCCAGTCGGTGCGCAGCTTCGCTTCGCGCAGCGCCTTTTCCACAAAAGCGAGAAAACGTTCTTCAAGCGCTTTCAGGCCCGCTTCATCATCCGGTTTCAGCGTGGCGGGCCAGACGCCCGCCAGCGCCTGATAGAGCATCCAGGTATCGGTGCCCTTCGGCGCGGTGCCGTCATTCAGGAACACCACTTTAGTCTGGTTCAGCTGACGCCAGCGCGCGACGCACTCGGCATAAAACAGCGGCGCTTCGGTGAGCGCATAAAGCCTGGCGCGGGCGTCTTCACCGCGTTTGGTGTCATGCGTCGACGTGCTGGTGAGCGCGTCCGGCTGATGCGCGAGACGCAGCACCATCTCTTTATGGAAACGATCCACCGAGAAGGTGCGCGGCAGCGGCTCGGCCCCCACTTCATTGAGCGCAAGCTGCATGTTCTGGCGGAAGAACAGCGTATCTTCCACGGATTTCGCCATCAGCGGGCCGGTAAGCTGCTGAAAACGGGTGCGGAACGTGGCGGCGTCGGCAACTGAGGCGCCGGAAATATTCCCGGCCAGCACATCGGTGATAAACCCGAGCGCCTGCGCATCCGGCGCATGCTCGCCAGCCTGCACTTTCGCGACCACTTTTTGCAACAGCGCGCTGTCGGCGGGCGTCAGCCCGTGCGCGGTGCCGTAGGTGCGGTACACCGGGAACGCCGCCAGCAGTTCTCGCAGCGCGTCGCGCAACGCCGGTTCTTCCGGCGTTACGCCCTCCTGCTGCGCAATGCGGGTCGCCAGCCGCAGCAGCGTGGTGAATTCGCCTTCGAAATTCCGGTCGGCCATCAGCAGTTTGGCGTCGCGCAGTTCGGCGCGCATATCCACCTCCTGCCCGACCACCTCGTGATACGCCTTGCTGAGATCCTCGAGCTTCGCGTCATCCACCAGCACATCCGAGAGCGCGGCGATAAATTCATACCCCGTCGTGCCGGAAATCGGCCAGTCATCCGGGATCTGCTCGCCCTTACCGAGAATTTTTTCCACGGTGATGTAGCAATCCGGCCCGGCTTTTTCGCGCAGCCGCTCCAGATACGCTTTCGGATCAGCAAGGCCGTCGACGTGATCCACCCGCAGGCCATCCACCGCGCCGGAGTGCACCAGGTCGAGGATCAGCCGGTGGCTGTCGTCAAACACGGCGTCATCTTCAACGCGCACGCCCGCCAGCCCGGTAATTTCAAAAAAACGGCGGTAGGAGAGCGAGCGCGGCGCATCGCGCCAGGAGATTAACTGGTACGGCTGGCGGTCGTGCAGCGCAGCGATGGCCTGTTTATCGGTCATCGCGAGCACTTCCGCCTCGCGCCCCTGCCAGGTCTCCGGATTGAGCGGGTAAAAGCTGTCGTAATAGGCGATCGCCGGTTTGCCGGTTTTCGGATCGGGCTTAACGCTGATTTCGCCGTTTTCCAGCACGTTTTCAAACGTGTCGCCCAGGAACGGCAGCGTCAGGCGGCGTGTCCAGTCGATATCGAAATAGCGGGCGTAACGGCTCTTTTCGCCGTGTTCAATCACATCTCGCCACCACGGGTTTTCCAGTGACGCCGCCATATGGTTGGGCACGATATCGAGGATCAGCCCCAGCCCGCCCGCTTTAAGCGCCTGTACCATGCGGTCGAAGCCCTTGCGACCGCCGATGGCGGGCTCTATCTCATTGGCGTCGGTCACGTCATAGCCGTGGGTGGAGCCGGTGGTCGCGGTAAACACCGGCGACGCGTACAGATGGCTGATGCCAAGCCGCTTCAGATAAGGCACCAGGCCCGCCGCGCGGTCAAATGTCATGCCGTTGCGAAACTGAATGCGGTACGTTGAAGAAGGAATACTCATTGCGCGTCTCCTTTCGCCAGGCGAACGTGAATGCTGTCAGGGGGCAGTTCGTCGCTTCCCTGCGGCCAGGCAAACAGCGTATCGCCCGGCAGATCCGGCAGCGGTTGCGGGCGCTCGCTGATATTCAGCGCCAGCGACAGCGTGCCTTTCGGGAAGGTCCAGCTCACCGCCACAAAACCCGGCGCGGTGTCGACGACACGTCCGCTGTGGCCGCCCGCCGTTGCCAGCAGCGGCACAATATGCTCACGGCGAAGCGTCAGCAGCTCGCGGGTGAGCGCAAGCCACGCCCTCCCCTCTTCGCTCTCCGGCTTCTGCCAGTCGAGTTTCGACATTTCAAACGTCTGCTGCGCGTTCGGATCCGGCACGCTGTCGCCGTCCCAGTCGCCGTGGCCTTCGAATTCGCGCGCGCGTCCTTCGCGCACGGCTTTGGCGAGCTCGCCGTGGAAATCGGTAAAGAACAGGAACGGATTGGTTTCGCCGTACTCTTCCCCCATAAACAGCAGCGGAATGTGCGGCGAGAGCAGCAGCGTCGCGAGCAGCACTTTGGTGCGGTCGCTGCCCGCCAGCTCAATCAGGCGCTCGCCCCAGGCGCGGTTGCCGACCTGGTCGTGGTTCTGGATAAAATCGACGAACGCGACCGGCGGCTGGCCGGTGCTGTCCACGCCGCGCGGCTCGCCGCTCTGCGGCGACACCTCGCCCTGATACGCGAAACCTTCCGTCAGTATGCGGGCGACGAGTTTTTCCGGCCGATCGGCGAAGTCCTGGTAATAAGCGTGCGTTTCGCCGGTGGCGAACACATGAATGGCGTTATGGAAATCATCGTTCCATTCGCCGGTAAACAGCGGCGCGCTGCCGTCCGGGTTACGCGGATGCAGGAAAATCACGTTGCGGCTGTCTTCGGTGGTGAGGTGCGCGGGGCGATCGGTGATTTCCGCGCGGATGCGCTCGGCAATTTCAATCAGCGCATGCTTTGCCGAGGTATCTTCAATCTGGTCGATGGCGTCAAAACGCAGGCCATCTAAGCGATATTCTTTGAGCCAGTAGAGCGGCGCTTCCACAATGTAACGGCGCACCGCGTCGACGTCATAAGCGATGCCGTTGCCCCAGGGGGTCATACGTTCTTTGTGGAAGAAATCGGGCGCCAGCAGCGGCAGATAGTTGCCTTCCGGGCCGAAATGGTTGAGCACGATATCCAGCACCACGGAAAGCCCGTGCGCGTGCGCGGCGTCGATAAACGCTTTGAAATCGTCCGGCGTGCCGTAGGCGGAGTGCGGCGCGTAAAGTAATACGCCGTCGTAGCCCCAGCCGCGGTTACCGCCGAACTGCGAGACGGGCAGCACTTCGAGCATCGTGACGCCAAGCTGCGCCAGATACGGCAGCTTTTCGATTGCCGCGCGGAAGGTGCCTTCCGGCGTAAAGGTGCCGATGTGCATCTCATAGACGACCGTCTCTTCCCACGGGCGGCCGCGCCAGTCCGTGGTTTTCCATGGGTACGCGCTGGGATCGACCACCAGCGACGGTCCGTTGACATCCGCTTTCTGAGCGCGCGAGGCCGGGTCCGGCACGGTCATGCCGTCTTCCAGCACAAAAGAGTATTCGGTTCCGGGCGCGACGCCCGGCACGTCCAGTTCAAACCAGCCATCGCCTGTCGGCGTCATGGGCAAATCCTGGCCCGCGAGGCGCAGCGTCACGCGCTTCTGTCCGGTCGCCCAGAGACGGAAGCGAACGGCGCCGTCCGCCACATATTCGCTACCCCAACTTTTCAGGAATGTGGACTCCATTCTGTTACCTCGTTTAATCCAGAAGTGAGCAGTGGCGCGATCGCGCAATTTCCGCTCCTGCGGCGTGCCTCAGGAGCGTTAACGTGTAAGCATGAGCCGGGTGCCGCAGCGGGCCGGTAGCGCGCAGGCCGCCTGTGTGAAAGCGGTTTTCTGCTGGGGGGTACAACGGATAACGGAATGTCCCGGCCCTGGCGGCATACGTGAACAATCATAGACCATTACCGGAGAAGTGCCGGGAAGCGCGACGAGGCGCGTCAGGAGAAGGAGTGACGACGCCGCGTGCGACACGGCGTCGAATGGGCGATTACGCGGCCAGGAGACGCGCGCACTGCTGGCGCATGCCGTCGAAAATCGCCCCGGCCAGAAAGGCGGGGAAATCGGGCGTAAGGGCATCGGCCACGCGCGCGATGACCGCGGGCGCGCTGGCTATCAGCTCATCAATCATGGCATTGACCTGCGCCGCCGACAGCCCGGCGAGTTCGCCCTGACGCAGCCAGTGACGACGGCGGATCTGACTCAAATGGTAATAGTTACTGCTGCCGCGCACGGCCATCGCCAGCTTGCACTTCTGCCACGCAATCTGGTGACGACCGGGCCCGATGACCGGCCAGGCGGAAAGGACGTCATACAGAGGCGTCAGGTGATACCGGTTGCCGGGCAGATGCGCGATGCTGAAATTCTTGGCGTGGCCGTCGGTCGCCGCGAGGATCCAGAAGATGATCTGGGCGCGGAAGAAGTGCGCGCGATCCGCCTGTGCGTTTTCCGAACGGCTCAGGATAGTCATGATGTCGCCGATGCCCGGCCCGCCGTCGGACTGATATTTACGCAGCGGCGAGACGCCCAGCGCCTGGCACATATCTTCCTGCGGCAGGCGCAGCCACCACTGGCCATCGCCGGACAGACGGCGGTCGAAACGTTCGACAATCAGCGCTTTCTGCTCTTCAAACTGCGCCATCTGCGTGCGTGCGACCGGAATGCCCCAGGCCTCCAGCAGCTGCGCGCAGAGCCACTCGTTTTCAATGGAGGTGCGCATATCCGCCTGCATATTACCCACCAGCCCGAGCGGCAGTTTGAAAATATGCGTGGTGGGCGTGTTGCCCTCCGGCAGACACCACTGGCCTTCGTGCCACAGCAGCGCGGTTTTCTCCTGCGCGCCCGCAATAGAGAGCCGCAACGTCTCTTCGCCGCCATGCTGACCAGGGAAGGCCCCGGCGGTGTGGCGCAGCATCGCGGCAATATCCACTGTGGAGAGTGGCCGGGCGCGAATGGTAAACAGCCCGTCCGGCGTTTCACCGGCAGGCAGCAACTGAATGGCGCCGACGCAGTCGCGCCCCAGCTCCGCCAGCAGATCGAACGGCTCCAGGCTTTGCGCCTGGTAGCGCATCGCCAGCCGCCGCCGGATGTTTTCGCTGTCCGGCAGGAGGTTGTCGAAGTAATCACGCACCCGCGCGCCGCGGTACGGCTGATTGCCGGGCGTGAACGGCAGCGACAATGACAGCGGCCTGCCCTGCGGATCACCGGGCCACGCAGGTAAATAGGTCAGCCGGTCTTCGCCGTTATGTTTATCCCAGTAACCGACCGGGATGCCGTTCATCCAGAGCGCTAAACGCGACGGGCGGCGCATGGTTACCACGCCTCGCGGCGGGCAGGCGAATCGTCACGCGCGGGCGCGTCGGCGTCAGCCGTCTGCGTTTCGCTGAGCGTTATCTCAATGCCGAGCACGTTAAAGACGCGGAACAGGCGCTCGATGCTGGCCGTTTCAGGGTTCGCCTCCAGGCGCGCATAGGTTTGCTGGGTAACGCCCAGCCGCGCGGAGACGTCTTTCTGGGTCAGCCCCTGATTTTTGCGAAAGCCCACCAGCAGCGGGCGCAGCTGGCTAAGCGTTTTCAGTGGATAGCAGGTGTTCATACGGGCGGGTCGCATCCTCGGATACATACGATAAGCTGTATTTTCTATTTTACACCCTTCAGGCTGTAGTATGCAATTACAGCCTGAAGGGTGTTAAAAACAGGATACAGCCTGTATGCTGTAAAAGCAGGGCGTCATACGTGGCTTTTCCCGCGCGACCAGTACGCCATAAAGCAGGCGCGGGCCGGATCGAGCTGGCGATCGCGCGTCAGGTAGTGACGCAGCCGTTTCACTGCGCCGGATTCCGCCGCCACCCAGGCGCGAAACGTCCCTGCCCCGCCGGCGCGCTGCCAGATAAGCGTCTCTTCGTCATTATCGTCTGCGGTCGTCTGCGCCGACACCAGCTCGCTGGCAGGCAGCGCTGCGGCGTCTTTCACCGCTTCCAGTAGTCGCTCGCCGTGTGGCGCGTTTTCATCACGCGCCAGCCAGTGGATATCGGCAAACGGGTAACGCAGGGGCTGGATGTCCTGCGCCAGCGGCACTTCCAGAAATGCCTGTACGCGCGGCGGCGCAGGCTGGCGGGCGAGCTGTTCGAGAATGCCGAGCGCGGCGGGCAACGCGGTTTCATCGGCCACCAGCAGCGCCTGACGAAGCGCGTCGTCAGCGCGCCATTCATAGCCGCCGCTGTCGCCAGGAAAATCACGATCCGGCGCGACGATTTGTAGCGTGTCGCCAGGTTTCGCGTGCATCGCCCAGCGCGACGCCGGGCCGCTGTCGCCGTGCAGCACAAACTCGACATCCAACTCGCACGCCTCTCTACGCAGCGCTCTCAACGTGTAAGTACGCATAAAAGGCCGCCGCTCGCGCGGCAGCGCCAGATAGTCCTGATACCAGCTGTCGCTCACCGGCAGCCTGGCGGTGTCGCCGTCGGGCCTCGCGAACATCAGCTTGATGCGCTGATCGGGCGCTTCATGCTTCATGTGCGCCACATCAGGGCCGGTGAACACGCAGCGTAGCAGCGAAGGGGTGACAGGAATGCGACGGCGCAGCGTCACGTTAAAAATGCGGTAACTGGCGGTCATACGGTGGGCTCCTGCGGCGCGGCGCGGCGCCAGACGCCGATGCTTAACAGTAAAAACAGCGCGGCGGTGATAAAGGCGGCAGCGATAAGCATCTGCTCGCCGAACCAGAGAGAAATCACCGGCACCAGCAGGGCGCTTACGCCATACCCGAGCGTATGGCTGGTGGCGATAACGCCCGCGCCTTTGCCGGTGGTAAGCCGGTCGTTAAGCAACACCTGATAGCCAGGCGTCGCCATCGCGGCGCCGAAAGAGGTTATCGCGATACCGGCGTAAAAGGTGACCAGCCCCGGCAGGATCATCAGCAGCAGACCAGTTGCCATCAGCGCCGCCGCCGCCATCAGCAGCGCGCGCGGCTGAAGGCGCTGTGGGCGCACCACCAGGAACTGCGCCAGCAGCGTACTCGCCGCCGCCAGGCTTAGCAGCAGCGCCACGTGATGGCTGACGGCGCGGAGATCGCCATGAAACAGCGGGCGCAGATGCGGCGACAGGCCGAGCTGCATCAGGCTGACCGCGGCGGCCAGCAGCAGCGCGAGCGCAAGGAAGGGCAGCATATCCGCACGCAGGCGCGTCGACTGGCGCGCCACGGGCGCAAGCGGCGGATCGTTATGCTGGCGCGCCACCAGCAGCAGCGCGATAAAGGGCGCGAGCGCCATCAGCCAGAGCGGCATTTGCGGGTGAACGCTTAACGCGGCGGCCGCCAGCGGCGGGCCGATAAGACGCCCGCAGCTCAGGCCGGAACTGATGGAGGCAAGCGCCGCGAGCCGGTGCTCCATGCCCGCCCGCTGCATGGCCCACGTCTGGGCGGCAGGCACCATGCCGGAGACCGTCAGGCCGTAGAGCGCACGCGAGATAATCAGCCCGGCGAGCCCCAGGGACACGCCGACCACGCCGCGCGCCATTCCCCAGACCACCAGCGCCATCACGGCGAAACTCAGCAGATAACCGCCGAGCGCCGCCGCCACCACAAATTTACAGCCGCGCACTTCCGTCTGCCGTCCCCACCAGGGCGATCCGGGCAGAAATAGCATCGAACCGAACATCAGCAGTCCGGCCCAGACGGAGAGCGACAGCCCCGTCATCTGTACCAGTTGCGGCAATACCACGAGCAAACCGTTCTGCCCGATCCCGAGCAGACCCGCGCACAGCGCCAGCGGCCAGAGCGATTGTCCTGTGCGGCGGGCGTGTACGGCGTGAGAAGAAGCATCCATAAGCAGGTAAATATATTGTCAATAAAGATGAGGAAATTATGAAATTAATGAAAACAAATATTGCAAAAATAGTTGCCACTGTAAATAGAATCCCTATCATAACGATAATCATTATCAACAAAGGATGTGTTTGTTATGGTTTCCCTGCCCCGCCCTGCCGCGACTGACGTTGCGGCTCAGTGTTTTCTTAACGCGCTGCTGCGTGAAACCCGGGACTGGCAGCTGGTTCCTGGCGCATTACCGCAGGAGCCGGCGCAGATCCATTTACCGCTCTCCGATACGCAGGCAATCCGCATTGCGCTGCGCTATTTCTCCCCGACGCAACACCATCAGTATCAGTTCCCGGCAATGCGAGTGGCAAGCGATGAAGATAGCTGCGAGCCCATTGATTTTGAACAGCTTGTCGAGCTGATTCTGGCGAAACCGTCCGTAAAAGGCGAACTTGCCGATGACGTGCTGGCCCGCTTTGCGCGCCGCGTGCAGGAGAGCCACCGCCATACCTGGCAGGCCATTGAACTGCGTCACGACTGGGCTGCGCTGCGCGCGAAGCCGCTGAACTTCGCCGAGGCGGAACAGGCGCTGCTGGTCGGCCATGCATTTCACCCGGCGCCCAAATCGCACGAGCCGTTTGATGAGACCGAAGCGCGGCGTTATCTGCCCGATTTCGCGCCACGTTTTCCGCTGCGCTGGTTCGCGGTAAATAAAGCCTGTGTGGCGGGCGAAAGCCTGGGGGTAGATCTGCGCACCCGCCTGCTGCGTTTCGCCGCGCAGAGCGCGCCTGTGCTGCTCGAACATTTTACTGATACGCGCTGGCTGGTGCCGATGCACCCGTGGCAGGCGGCGTATCTGCTCACGCAACCGTGGTGTCAGGCGCTGGTGGAAAAGGGCGAGCTTATCGATCTGGGCGAGGCGGGCGCGCCGTGGCTGCCGACCAGTTCTTCGCGTTCGCTCTACAGCGAAACCAATAACGACATGATCAAATTCTCGCTCAGCGTGCGTCTCACCAACTCAGTACGCACGCTGTCGGTGAAAGAAGTGAAACGCGGAATGCGTCTGGCGCGCCTGGCGCAGACCAGCCGCTGGCAGGCCTTACAGGCGCGCTACCCGACGATGCGCGTGATGCAGGAAGATGGCTGGGTGGGCCTGCGCGACGCAGAGGGAAACATTCAGGAAGAGAGCCTGATGGCGCTGCGCGTCAATCTGCTGTTCGATACGCCACAGACCCAGACCAACGTGCTGGTGAGCCTGACCCAGGCTGCGCCGGACGGCGGCGACAGCCTGCTGGCCTGCGCCGTGCGTCGTCTCAGCGAGCGCCTCAGCCTGCCGCTGGCGCAGGCGGCGCGCTGTTGGGTGCAGGCGTACTGCGAACGCATTCTGCTGCCGCTCTTCAGCGCCGAAGCCGATTACGGTCTGGTGCTGCTGGCGCATCAGCAAAACATTCTGGTGGAGATGCAGCAGGATCTGCCGGTGGGCCTGATTTATCGCGACTGTCAGGGCAGCGGTTTTACCGATGGCGCGCTGCTGTGGCTTGCGGAAGCCGGCGAGCCGGAAGCGGAAAACCGCTTCAGCGAAGCTCAGCTGCTGCGCTACTTCCCGTATTACCTGCTGGTGAACTCCACGCTTGCGATAACCGCCGCCCTCGGCGCCGCCGGGTTCGAGCGCGAAGAAAACCTGATGGCGCTGGTGCGTGACGCGCTCGCGCAACTGCGCGCTACCGCCCGCGATACCCGCTGCCTCGATTACGTGCTGGAGAGCCGCCACTGGAACTGCAAGGGCAACTTCTTCTGCTATCTGCACGATCACAACGAAAACACCATCGTCGATCCGGCGGTCATCTACTTCAACTTCGACAATCCGTTTGCAGGGAGCACGCATGATGCCTGAAGCCAGCATTATTCATGACGGTTACGGTTTTCGCTGCGCGAAGCGCGATCTGGCGCTGCCACTGGCCCTCGGGCTCGACGGCAGCGCGGTACTGAATCATCCGGGCGCGCTGGCGGAAGGGTGGCTGACCGCCGCTCTCGATCAATTATTTGTCGCGGCGCCCACATTAACGGGCATTACGCTGCCGTGGGCGCAGTGGCGCGATGAGCCGCAGGCGCAGGCGCTGTTTGACGCGGTGCAGTGCGATTACCTGGCCCGCGACACGTTCTGGCAGCTGCCGCTGTGGCTGCGCGGCGAACGCATTGCGGCGCGTGCGGGAATACAGTTTGACGAGACGCGCCAGCTCGCCTTCCCGGCGCGGCCGCCGCGCCCGCAGGGCGAGGTCTATCGTCGCTACGATCCGCAAGTCAAGCGCACGCTCAGCTTCCGCGTGGCGGATGTGGCGCTGGATGGCGAGCGCTTCACCCGCTGGATGAACGCGCCGCGCGTGAATGCTTTCTGGGAGATGGCCGGGCCGCAGGCGGAGCAGGAAAAATATCTGCGTAAACAGCTCGACGCCACGTACTGCTATCCGCTGATTGGCTGCTTTGATGATGAGCCTTTCGGCTATTTCGAAATCTACTGGGCGCCGGAAGACCGTATTGGTCGCCACTACCGCTGGCAGCCGTTCGATCGCGGGCTGCATATGCTGGTGGGCGAAGAGCAGTGGCGCGGCGCGCAGTACATCCGCAGCTGGCTGCGCGGCCTGAGCCATTATCTGTGGCTGGACGAGCCGCGCACGCAGCGTCTGGTGGCGGAACCGCGCTTCGATAATCAGCGCCTGTTCCGCCATCTGCCGGTCGCTGGTTTTGAGACCGTGAAAGAGTTCGATTTCCCGCACAAGCGCTCGCGACTGGTAATGAGCGAGCGCAGCCGTTTCTTCAGCGAGGTGGGATTATGACGCCGGAACGGTGGGATCGCGTAAACCGCGAGATGGTGGCGAAAATTCTCGCCGAGCTGGAGTATGAACGCACGCTGACGGCGCAGGAAATCGGTGCTGGGCGCTGGGCCATCGCGCTCGGCAATGAGACCTGGACGTTTGACGCGAAGCGCGGCATCTGGGGCTGGCTGCATATCAACCCGGCGACGCTCGCGAACGAGAGCGGCAGCGCCATTGAGGCCGAAAGCGCCCTGCGTCAGCTGGCCGTGGTGCTGAAGATGAGCGACGCGCAGACAGCGGAGCATCTCGAAGATCTCTACGCCACGCTCAGGGGCGATCTGCAGCTGCTCCAGGCGCGTGAGGGTCTGGACGCCGACGCGCTCATCGATATGGATCCGGATGAGCTGCAGTGCCTGATGTCAGGCCATCCGAAATTTATCTTTAACAAAGGGCGTCGCGGCTGGGGGCTGGATGCGCTGAAGGCTTACGCGCCGGAATACCGTGGCCGGTTTCGCCTGCACTGGGTGGCGGTCCGTCGCGACCTGATGGTCTGGAGCAGCGACGCTGACTGCGACATCAATAACCTGCTGGCAAGCGCCATGGACGACGGCGAACGTCAGCGGTTTACCCGCTACTGGCAGGCGCTGCATCTGGATGAGAACTGGCTGCCGGTGCCGCTGCATCCGTGGCAGTGGCAGCAGAAAATCGCCCTGCATTTTCTGCCGCAGCTGGCGCGCGGCGAGATTATCGATCTCGGCGTGTTTGGCGATGAGTATATCGCCCAGCAGTCGCTGCGTACGCTGACCAACGTCAGCCGTCGTTCGTCGTTTGATATCAAACTGCCGCTCACCATCTACAACACCTCCTGCTACCGCGGCATTCCGGGCAAGTACATTGCCGCCGGGCCGCTCGCCTCGCGCTGGCTGCAACAGCAGTTCGCTGGCGATAAAACGCTGCTGGCCCTCGGCGCGCAGATCCTCGGCGAGCCTGCTGCCGGTTACGTGACGCACACCGGCTACGCCGCGCTGAAAACCGCGCCCTATCGCTATCAGGAGATGTTTGGCGTTATCTGGCGTGAGAACCCGTCCTGCTGGCTTAAAACTGGCGAGCAGGCCGTGCTGATGGCGGCGCTGATGGAAACGGACAACACAGGTCGTCCCCTGATTGACGCGTGGATCGCGCGCTCGGGGTTAAGCGCTGAGGCGTGGCTGACGCAGCTCTTTCGCGTGGTCGTCATTCCGTTTTATCACCTGCTGTGCCGGTACGGCGTGGCGCTTATCGCCCACGGCCAGAATGTGACGCTGGTAATGAAAGACCATGTGCCGCAGCGCATTCTGCTGAAGGATTTCCAGGGCGATATGCGTCTCGTGGATGAAACATTTCCTGAAATGGAGAGCCTGCCGGAGCCGGTAAAAGCCGTGACCGCGCGTCTCGGCGCGGATTACATCATTCATGATTTACAGACCGGGCATTTTGTCACCGTTCTGCGTTTTGTCTCACGGCTGACCGAACAGTGCGGCGTCAGCGAAACCCGGTTCTACCGTCTGCTGGCCGACGTATTGCAGGACTATATGGCCGCGCACCCGGAGATGACAGCGCGCTTCGCGCTGTTTGATCTGTTCAAACCGCAAATCATTCGCGTGGTGCTGAACCCGGTCAAACTCACGTTCGCAGAGCATGACGGCGGCAGCCGCATGTTACCCAATTACCTTACCGATCTTGATAACCCGCTGTATCGGGTCACCAGGGAGACCGCATCATGAAAACGTACGATTTCATCGGCATTGGCATCGGCCCGTTTAATCTCAGCATCGCCGCGCTCGCCGAAGGGCTTGACGGCTTCAGCTCGCTGTTCCTTGAACGCAAACCGCATTTCTCCTGGCATCCGGGCATGATGGTGCCGGACTGCCACATGCAGACCAGTTTCCTGAAAGATCTGGTCAGCGCGGTGGAGCCAACTAACCGCTACAGTTTTCTGAACTACCTGGTGCAGCGTAAAAAGTTCTACCGCTTCCTGACCACCGAGCAGCGCACGGTATCCCGTGAAGAGTTTGCCGATTACCTCTGCTGGGCGGCGGACAACCTGAGCAATCTGTCGTTCAGCCAGCAGGTGCAGCAGGTGAGCTTTAACGAGGCCAGCGGGCTGTTTGAAGTGGTGACCCAGCGCGATCGCTTCTTCGCGCGCCACGTCTGCATGGGCATCGGCAAGCAGGTCAACCTGCCCGATTGCGTGCCTGCGCAAAACGACCAATGCTTCCACGCCAGCGAAATGATGCTGCGCACGCCGTCGCTTGCCGGGAAGCGCGTTACGGTCGTCGGCGGGGGCCAGAGCGGCGCCGATCTGTTTTTAAATATTTTCCGCGGCGAGTGGGGCCAGCCCGCGGCGCTGAACTGGGTGTCGCGCCGCAACAATTACAACGCGCTCGATGAAGCCGCGTTCGCGAACGAGTATTTCACGCCGGAATATCTGGAGAGCTTCGCCCGGCTTGATGAGAAAACGCGTTGCGACCTGCTCGCGGAGCAGAAGATGACATCGGACGGCGTCACCTGCGAATCGCTGCTCGCTATCTACCGCGCCATGTACCACCGCTTTGAGGTGCTGGGTGAAAAACCCTGGGCGCATCTGCTGCCGTCGCGCTCGGTCACCCGCGTAACGCCACAGGCGCAGGGCCAGCGTCTGTCGCTGCGTCATCATCTGGACGGCGGTCAGGAAACCCTCGAAGCCGATGTGGTGATTTTCGCGACCGGCTATCGCCCTGCCCGACCGGCATTTCTCGCGCCGCTGGCGCATCGTCTGCAACTGGATGAGCGCGAAGGCTTCCGGGTTAATACCAACTTTACGCTGGAGTGGGACGGCCCCGACGCGAGTCACCTTTTTGCCGTGAATGCCGGTATGCACAGCCTCGGCATTGCGGAACCCCAGCTCAGCCTGATGGCCTGGCGGGCCGCGCGCATTCTCAATGTGGCGCACCCTGACGAGCCGTTTGACCTGAGCACCACGCCTGGCGTGATCCAGTGGCTTTCCCGGCCAGACACGGTCACCCGCCAGATTACTCAACCTGTAAACAGCACTGACTACTAACACACTCTCAGGAACACCATAACAATGAAGCGCCATCATCTTTGGGTTTTGAATCCTTGTTTACTTGCCATGCTTTCCGCCTCCGCCTGGGGGGCGCCGCAAAAAGAAGAGACGCTGGTGGTTGCCGCCAGTCGTACCGGACACAGCGCTGCGGATATGGCACAGACCACGTGGGTTATCGAACAGGCTGACATTGAGCAGCAGGTTCAGGGCGGTAAAGAGTTAAAAGAAATTCTGGCGCAGCTGATCCCCGGTATGGATGTCAGCAGCCAGGGGCGCACCAACTACGGCATGAATATGCGAGGTCGCTCCATGATGGTGATGGTGGACGGCGTGCGGATGAACTCCTCGCGAAGCGACAGTCGCCAGCTGGACTCCATCGATCCGTTTAATATCGAGCGCATCGAAGTTATCTCCGGCGCCACCTCGCTTTACGGCGGCGGCAGCACCGGCGGTCTTATCAATATCGTGACCAAAAAAGGGCAGCCTGAGACGCAGGTGGAGTTCCAGACCAGCGCGAAAAGCGGCTTTAATAGCCATAACGATCATGACGAGAACATGGCGGCGGCGGTGAGCGGCGGGAATGACAACGCCTCGGGGCGCCTGTCCGTCGCCTATCAGCGTTTTGGTGGCTGGTATGACGGCAATGGTGATGAAGCTATTATCGATAACACCCAGACCGGCCTTCAGTATTCTGATCGCCTGGACGTCATGGGTACTGGTACGCTGAATATTGATGACCACCAGCAGCTGCAACTGACCACGCAGTATTACAAAAGCGAGTCAGATGGTAAGCATGGCCTGTTCCTGGGCGAGAATTTTTCAGCGGTGACCGGCAACGGTACGGCCTACAACAAAGGCAATCTGGATTCCGATCGCCTGCCGGGTACCGAGCGTCATCTGATTAACCTCCAGTATTCCAATTCCGATGCCTGGGGCCAGGATCTGGTCGCGCAGATTTACTATCGCGATGAGAGCCTGACCTATTACCCGTTCCCGACGCTGAACGTTGATAAAACGCGGGTGACCAGTATTGGCGCCTCGCAGCAGAAAACGGATTTCTGGGGCGGCAAACTGACCGTAAACAGCACACCGCTGGATGCCCTTTCTCTCACCTATGGCGTCGATGCCGAGCATGAAACGTTTAATGCCAACCAGCAGTTTTTCGATCTGAACAAAGCCGCTGCCAGCGGGGGGATGAAGCTGGATAACGCCTATAACGTCGGGCGTTATCCGGATTACAGCATTACCAACCTGGCGCCGTTCCTCCAGGCGAGTTATGACATCGACGCGATCACCTTAAGCGGCGGCGTGCGCTATCAGTACACCGAAAATAAGGTGGATGATTTTGTCGGCTACACCCAACAGCAAAATATCGCCACCGGTAAAGCCACCTCCGCCGACGCCGTGCCGGGCGGTAAAACGGATTACAACAATCTGCTGTTTAACGCCGGGATCCTGGGCCATCTGAGTGAACGCCAGCAGCTGTGGTTTAACTTTTCGCAGGGCTTCGAACTGCCGGATCTCGCAAAATATTATGGCTCCGGCACCTATCGTCTTGAGAATGGTCACTACCGTCTGCTTAAGAGCGTGAACGTAAATGACTCACGTCTCGATGGCATTAAAGTCGACAGCTATGAACTGGGCTGGCGTTATACCGGCGATAGTCTGCGTACCCAGCTCGCGGCGTATTACTCGGTTTCTGATAAAACCATCAACATTAACAAAACCGACATGACCATCACCCTCGATGACGACAAACGTCGCATCTATGGTGTGGAAGGTCAGGTGGATTACTTCTTCAGCGACAGCGACTGGAGCACCGGCGCAAACTTTAACGCCATCAAATCAGAAACCCGCGTGGACGGCGACTGGAAAAAGCTGACGGTCGACAGCGCCAGCCCGTCGAAGGTCAGCGCGTGGGTTAACTGGGCACCGGATAACTGGACGCTGCGCCTGCAAAGCACCCAGACTTTCGATGTCTCTGATGATGCCGGTAAGAAAATCGATGGCTATAACACCATGGACTTTATCGGCAGTTATGCGCTCCCGGTCGGCAAAATCGCCTTCAGTGTGGAAAACCTGCTGGATGAAGATTACACGACGGTCTGGGGGCAGCGTGCGCCAGGACTCTACAGCCCGACCTATGGCTCACCCGATCTCTACACTTACAAAGGCCGCGGCCGGACGTTCGGTCTGAACTACTCCGTTCTGTTCTGATTGCTGCAACACGATAAAGGCTGCCTGAGGGCGGCCTTTTTTATTGCCTGATTCTGAAGATGTCTCGCATAACCGCGGCAATACGATGGCGCTCGCCGTAGTGGATACGTTCCAGCCGCGCTGGTTTTGCGTTTAACGCGCTCAAAGAGAAAACCAGTACCGCCTCTACACTGGTACATAATGCGCCGCAGAGCCGCTCATAACGATGCCGGGAATGAAAAAACAGCGTTATGTCATGTATCCGGCATTACTGCAAAAGCACTGGCCTGCTGAACACATGTTGTGTTGCGTAATCCGGGAAAATAGTAATGGAACGCAGCCTGAAAAGCGGCGATTTCAGCGTGAAATTTTCCATTTAAATCTATAAACATCAATAACTTAAATATAAAATCAGCGTGGCGAAACCCGTGAAATTTCATTGTGTAACGGGCCATCATCAGACGGAACATCCACTGTAGAGAGTAAAGGAGAGGGAACGCTTTAACGAAAGGAAAGGGGAAGCTGGCGATTTCACCGTGAAATCCGTCCAGGAAAAAACGGTATTTCAGGGCGTTAACGGTGAAATCACCACGGCGGGCAGATGCCCGCTCAGGAAAGATGCTTCTTCAGAATGCTTTCAATAGCGCTGTCGAGTTCGTCCTGAATATCGCGTGAAAGACGATTAAACTCGTAGCTGAACAGGCGGCCTTTGGTGCGCTTACGGGCAAAGCGATCTTTATCTGAAAAACGCCAGAGCGGGGAGATAACCGCTTTATCTTTCGGACCTGGTGACGTGAGCAGTTCCCCTTCACGGGCAATGATACGCACGATGCGGTTTTTGACTTCGTCTTCGGCCAGATCCGTTTCTGACAGCACAATATCCACTTCGCTGGTAATGGAATCGGTCAGCGTTTTCAGGGCGACCTCATTCTTCAGCAACGTTTCTTCGACACTGTTCAGCGTCTTGTAGTCGCTGAAGGTCAGCTCGGACTGAACCGGGAAGAACGCCAGCAGTTCAGCCGATACCGACGCGGCCTGTAGCGCGCGAGTGACTTTAGCCTGCGACAGCCCTTCCTGCTCGGCTATCTCTTTCTGGTTAAGCCCGGCGTTTTTCAGCGCCATCAGGCGCAGCCCAATCTCACGAATGTTGTGCTCTTTCGCGGTCTGGATATCTTTGGCAAGCTTGCGGGCTTCTTCTGACGTCAGCGCGGCTTCAGTCACCAGCACGGTCAGGCCGGTATGACAGATAAGCGCCGCCGCACGACGGCGGGAGCCATCCAGAATTTCAATGCAATCGCCCGCTTTCACGCCAATTGCCGGGAAGAACTGCTGGAATTTCAGCGTACGGGTAATATCCCGCAGGGATTCCGGTGTGAGCGCAGACTGATCGCGCCCGTTGGTTTCCTGGCGCACAAAGGTTTTTTCCGCCACGTCCGCTGGCGCGACGGTTTCCAGCCTGAACGTCGCTTTACGGCCGGAATTGAGCACAAACACCGAGGTAAACGTTTCGGCATCCGTGCTCTCTTTAAACGGGGCGTGGGTGAGTGTACGGCCAATGGTGACTCTTTTTGTGCTCATAGTATTCTCAGCTCATACGAATGAATTCAATGCGATCGAAAACCGCTTTGGCAAAGTCTTCGGCGGCGGCGCGCGCATTCTTCAGCGCCTCGCTGCTCCCGATATAAGTGGCAGGATTTGCGGAAATCACGGTATCAAACGACTCTCCGCAGCGCTCAAAGCCGTCCAGACGGGGCAGGGCGACATCCAGCATATCGCCGCCGAAAATCTCCTTGGCGAGGCTGTGGCAGAGCTTGTGATCGGCTTTGTTGAGCAGCTTCGACATGAAGCCGATATTTTTCTGCAGCCGCACCCGGCAGCCGGACTCTTCAATCAGGGCGATAAGCTCCGGCAGACGCGTCAGGTATTTGAGCGTGGAGTGGAAATCCACCTGCGCGGGCGGCACCGGCGTGAAGAGGACGTCCGAGGCAGCGATAGCGTTCATCAGGAAGGCATCCAGATGCGGGCCGCTGTCGACAAAAATAAAGTCGTAGTCTCCGGCGATTTTATCGATGATATTCTGGCGCAGTACGCCATAAATACTGGCGCCCGGCAGATGCTCCGCGCAGAGCTCTTCCCAGCGTGATGCGATAAAGGCGTCTTCAATAGAGGCCGGCATGACATCCACGCCCGGCACAATCGACGGCACGATGAACTCTTCCAGCAGCTCTTCACGCGACACGTTCTGCAGCATGGCCTGCGCGCTGGTGGTATCGACAGTGCCGACAGCGCGGGTGTGGTTAAGAAACATAGTGGCGGAAGATTGCGGATCGAGATCGACCACCAGAATACGCAAGTCTTCAAACAGCAGGTGAGGGTGTACGCGCAGCGCATGAGCAAGCGAAACGGTGGAAACCGTTTTGGAGACGCCGCCTTTCAGGTTTCCGACGAAAATGGTAAATGCCTCATCATGACGATCGCGGTATTTAGGTACGCCGCGGTGATGATAAAGATCGATAATATTCTGAACGGACATCGCATATTTGGTGGAAGAGCCTGCTGCACGTTTATCAAAAACGTAACCGTTCGCTTCCATTTCACTGACGGCGTAGTCGACGCTGGCGCGGGTCAGCCGCGGAAGTTTGGCGAGCGCCGCTTTGGCGTAGACCTGATAAAAGGTGTTTTCCTGAAGCTCATCTTTCTGATGCTGGATCTGTTCCGTCAGGCCCAGAAGCATTCTTTCTGAACGTTCGGCAACTTTCGTCAACTGCTGCTCATTATCCATCATAAAACTCACTGTATGCAGGATTTATTGATTTAGACGAAAATACAGCATAAAAGCCAGACGGTAAACATAAATGTGATAGCGATGTGCGCGTGCTCAAATTGCTGATGTTATAAGACGTTACTGCTAAAGCTCGCAGCGCTCACCGCAAAAACGAACGCGCGTCAGCCGTTCGTTTGAGGAAGCGCAAAAGAGCGGAGTTCAATCAGGGCGGGAGATGCGTTGTTTCTGAAGGTTATCCACAGGCCAGATCAAAGTTTTCGATCCCAAAGAGATCCCTGATATGATCCTTAAAGATCCCTTTCCTGAATTTCTTATGTGGATCATGAAGTTGCAGCACTTTATAACCACTATGGCGAGCAGATCATCCACTGAAGCGAGCCGTATATCCACTATAGTGAGTCGCATAACGGCTGAAGAGAGTACCGTGTATCCACTGTAGTGAGCAAAGTCCCTGGGTTGTTGTTATCGATCATTGCATGATAACCCTCTGTCACAGAAAGCCTTTTCCGGGTATCCGGTAAAGTTATCAATGCGCATCAACACGCTTATTCACACCCACTGAGCCTTTTTTTACTGCCTGACCAATCACTGTAACAGATTAACGCACTTGCACAGGCGTTCCGGATATCCACCAGGGTGAGTTACGTGCAGGATCCTGTATCAGTATCCCGTAAAACAACCACTGCAGAGAGTAAATAACCACTGTAGCGAGTAAACATCCACTGTGGAGAGTAATTGGCACGTATAAGCATGTGACATAACCACTATGGTGAGTGATACTCTCACTGGCGAAGATAATAACCACTATAGTGAGTAAGCACCGGCATTCAGGACAGGAGAACCCGCACGTGGCCGATGAAGAGAGCATCAATATCAACGACGCCTTCAGTGAACTGGACCGTAAAACCGGCGAGGTGGTCACGCTGGTTCCCAACCGTAACAACACGGTGCAGCCGGTCGCGCTGATGCGCCTTGGCCTGTTTGTACCGACGCTGAAGTCCACCGCCCGCGGCCGAAAAGGCCAGATGTCCTCAATGGACGTGACGGAAGAGCTTAAGCAGCTTTCGCTGGTAAAATCGGAAGGCTACGAAAATATCAAGATAACCGGCGCCCGTCTGGACATGGACAATGATTTTAAAACCTGGGTCGGGATCATTCATGCCTTCGCCAAATATAATGTCCTTGGCGACAGCGTCACGCTGCCTTTTGTGGAGTTCGTGAAGCTGTGCGGTATTCCTTCGGCCCGTTCATCTGCAAAGCTCCGTAAGCGACTTGATGCCTCGCTGACCCGTATCGCCACCAACACCATCTCCTTCAGTAACAAAGAAGGAGAGTACTACGTCACGCACCTTGTGCAGTCTGCCAAGTACAGCGCCAAAAAGGATGAGGTGACGCTGCAGGCCGATCCAAAAATCTTCGAGCTCTATCAGTTCGACAAGAAAGTCCTGCTGCAGCTGCGCGCCATTAATGAACTGTCGCGTAAAGAATCCGCGCAGGCGCTGTATACGTTTATTGAAAGCCTGCCGCCCAACCCCGCCCCGATCTCGCTTGCCCGTCTGCGCGCACGTCTGAATCTTACGTCCCGCACCATCACGCAAAACTCCACGGTGCGTAAAGCCATGGAGCAGCTCAAAGAGATCGGTTATCTGGATTACACCGAAATCAAACGCGGGCGGGTGGTGTACTTTCATATCCACTACAGAAGGCCAAAACTTCGACCACAAAGCCTGCCTGGCGCGCTGCCAGCCGGTGAAGAGTTACCGGTAGAAAACAGCGTCGTAGCGGAAGAGCAGGGCGAAATGGTGATGCTGACCAAAGAAGAGCTGGCATTGCTGGAAAAAATCCGCAAGGGCCAGATCTGAACAACCACTGTAGGGAGCAGTGCGTAGTGCCGTTTCGCTACCCTACTCACTACAGTGGATTCTACTCTCTGTAGTGGATGCTTCGCTCCATAGTGGATGTTTTGCCGTTATGCACTCTCCATAGTGGATACCCTTCCTGCTCTGCGTCAGAGATCTCGCATTACTGTTAAAACTCTGGCGATTTCACCATGAAATCTCATCATGTAATCCTGTATAAACAGCAAGTTAGCCGGGGATCAGGGCGGCGAGCATGAGAAATTTCACTTACCGCTGACCTTGCAGCGGATTGCCCCGGTTTGCATCAAGTGGGTTTCTTTAGTGGCTGCTTTCACTTAAAAAGCCCGTTTCACTGGTTATGGAAAACGCATTAAAAGTCCATTTCAACATTAATCCTCTTTATAACCACAACTCTCGCTGTTTTATTCTGGCCACTACCGCCGGTTTCACTCTGGGCCTGTTCTTATTTTTCTTTTATTCAAATTAACACGCGGCCCGCAAAGAATATATCTTTGTGAATGAATGTAATTAACTATTACTATAAGAAAAACCTTAAAACCATTCGCGAAATAACGCCGTGTTATTCCGCTAACTTTTACATTTCAAAGGTCAACCGGATGACTGCCCGCATTTATTATGGATTATTACTGGCGCTGCTATTCCCTTCTGCCTTTGCGGCGCCACTTTCTCCTGCCGATCGCGATGCCATCCGCCAGCAACAGGAACAGCTGTTATTACAGGGTCAGCAGCAGCGTGAGGAGTTACAGCGCAGCACGCCGCTGCCCCGCGCTGAAGCGCCTGTAATACCTGCCCCGTCATCCGGCCCGTGTTTTACCATTCGTACCATTACTTATTCCGGCGCCACGCTGTTAAGCGCGCGTGAGCAGGCGAAATTATCGCGCCCCTGGCTGAATCAGTGCCTCGATATGCCGCGTATTACGAAGCTGTTAAATAGCGTATCGGACTGGTATCTGAGTCGTGGGTATATTACCAGCCGCGCGTTTCTCACCGAGCAGGATCTCTCGCGGGGCGAATTACACATCGTCGTGCTGGAAGGAAAGCTGCGTCAGATCCGCCTCGAAAACAAAACGCCGCTGATGCTGAAAATGGCGTTTCCGGGGCTTGAAGGGAAAATCCTGAACCTGCGCGATATTGAGCAGGGGATGGAGCAGATCAATCGCCTGCGCGCCACGCCGGTACAAATCGATATTCTGCCGGACAGCGCCCCCGGCTGGTCGGTGGTCAATCTGACTGCCACGCCAGAGTTTCCGCTACGCGCCACGGTGAGTTTCGATAACAGCGGCCAGAAGAGCACCGGCACCGGGCAGCTTAATGGCTCGCTCACCGGTAATAATCTGCTGGGGCTCGCCGATCAGTGGTTTGTCAGCGGCGGGCGCAGCAGCGATTTCGCGACCGCGTATAACGCCCGCAGCCTGCAGGCGGGCGTTAGTATCCCGTGGGGCTACAGCCTGCTGGATTACAGCTACAGCTGGAGCGACTACCGCTCGACGCTCGATAACCAGGGCTTTATGTGGATCTCCACCGGCGACAGCGAAACGCACCGTCTTACTCTTTCCCGCGTGGTGTTCCGCAACGGCGATATCAAAACCGCGCTTACCGCGGGCGTCACACGGCGCGAAAGTCACAACTGGCTTAATAATGCCCTGCTCGCCAGCAGCAGTCGCAAGCTCTCCAGCCTGACGCTCGGCGTTAACCACACCCAGAAAACCGGCGGCGGCGTGGCAACATTCAACCCGGCCTTCAGCCGCGGCATGCCCTGGTTCGACAGCGAAACCGATGAGACCAAAACCGGTTACGAACCAAAAGCGCAGTTTCGTAAATGGAGCCTCAGCGCCAGCTGGCAGCGCCCGCTCTCGCAGGATCTGTGGTGGCTCACCAGCGCGTACGGCCAGTGGTCGCCGGATCGCCTCTATGGCGCCGAACGCCTGACGCTTGGCGGCGAAAGCTCGGTACGCGGCTTTAAAGAGCAATATTTGTCCGGCGACAACGGCGGCTACTGGCGTAACGAACTCAACTACACGCTGGCAACGCTGCCGGTGCTCGGCCAGATCAGCGCCACGGCGGCGCTGGATGGCGGCTGGCTCGCCAGAGATAAACTCGACCGCTACGCCTCCGGCACGCTGTGGGGTGCCGCCATCGGGGTTGGCAGCGCAGGGCGCTGGTTCGCCAGTCAGCTTACCGTCGGCACGCCGTTACAGTACCCGGACTGGCTGGGGCCGGACCACTTTACCGTTAACTACCGCATCGCATTCACGCTTTAAGAGGCTTCAGGTCATGGATACCCGTCAACCGCCCGTGCGTTTTTCCGCTCGTCTGCTGAGCTACCTCATTATTTCCCTGCTGGTCTGGCAGCCCGTGGCGCCAGCTTTTGCAGCGGCCATGACGCCCACAGGCCCCACGGCGATGGATAAAGCAGGTAACGGCGTGCCGGTGGTGAACATCGCGAAGCCCAACGCGGCGGGGATCTCCCATAACCAGTTCAAAGACTATAACGTCGGCCAGGAGGGGGTCATTCTCAATAACGCCACCGGGCAGCTGAACAAGACCCAGCTCGGCGGGCTTATCCAGAACAACCCGAACCTGAAAGCAGGCCTGGAAGCGCGCGGTATCATTAACGAAGTGACGGGCGGCAGCCGTTCGCAGCTCAACGGCTACACCGAGGTGGCGGGTAAAGCCGCGAACGTCATGGTGGCGAACCCGTATGGCATTACCTGTAACGGTTGCGGCTTTATCAACACACCGAACGTCACGCTGACCACCGGCAAGCCGGTGCTCGACGCCGCAGGCAATCTCTCCGCGCTGGAGGTCACCCGCGGCACCATCACCGTGGAAGGCAAAGGGCTTGATGCCAGCCAGAGCGACGCGCTGTCGATTATCTCCCGCGCCACCGAAGTGAACGCGGCGATCCACGCGCGCGATTTGAACGTGACGGCGGGCGCGAACCGCGTTAACGCAGACGGCAGCCGCACCGCGATGGCCGGTGAAGGCAATGCCCCTCTGGTGGCGGTCGATACCGGCGCGCTCGGCGGCATGTACGCCAACCGCATTCGACTGGTGTCCGGTGATAAGGGAGTGGGCGTTAACCTTGGCAACCTCAATGCGCGCCAGGGCGATATCACGCTCGACGCCAGCGGCAAACTGACGGTCAAAAACAGCCTGGCGAGCGGCAACCTGACGGCGAAAGGCGACAACGTCACGCTCATGGGCGAGCATAAAACCGGCGGTACGCTGGCGGTCAGCAGCCGCGGTAATGTGGCGCTGGATCACGCAGCGCTCGCAAGCGACAGCGCCATGACGCTTGCCGCCGATGGCACGCTCTCCGCCAGCGCCAGTACGCTCACCAGCGGCCAGAGCCAGGCGCTGAACGGCAAAGCCGTCACGCTGGATAACAATAGCCGTCTTGACGCTAAACGTGACGTCACCCTCACCGGCGGCGCGCTCGCGAGCCAGGCGCAAATCAACGCCGGCGGCAACGCGCAGATAGCAGGCGACAGCCTCACCAACAGCGGGCAGATTGCCGCCACGGGGCGCCTCGATACCCGAACCACCCGCCTGAATAACCGCGGAACGCTGCAGGGCAACGGCGTAACGGTTGACAGCGATGCCGTGACCAACAGCGGGGTGCTGCAGAGCGCGTCGGCACTGACGCTGAAAGGCAAAACGCTCGATCAACAGGGCACCGTCAGCGCGCGCGGCGATGCCACCCTTAACTTTACAGACAGCCTGCGCAACGGGACCAACGGGAAAATCCTGACGGAGGGCACACTCGCGGCCAACACCGGCGAGCTTGAGCAGAACGGCACGCTTTCCGGCACAAAACGCCTCGATATACAGGCTCAACAGGTTACCTCCGGCAAGGGAGCGCTCACTACAAGCCAGGGCGATATTCGTCTTGATGCGGTCGGTAAAGCGGATCTCAACGGCCAGACGATCGCGGCGGGTAACCTGACGCTGACCGGTGACGCCGTCACCACGCAGCAGGACGCGCAGCTGCAAAGCGGTCGCGATCTCGCCATTAGCGCCCATGACGCGACGCTTGACGGCACGCATGCGGCAAAGGGCGCGCTGAACGTCACGGCGCAGCGCCTGAGCCACGGCGGTAAATCTGACTCGGTCGCGACCACTTTTCAGGGCGATGAGTCTCTTAACAACAGCGGCACGCTGACGGGCGACGCGCTGACGCTGCGCGGTAAACAAATCACTAACCGCGGCCTTCTGAAAGGCAGTGGCGCGCTTAATCTCTCAACCGATCGCCTCGATAATCTCGCGGGCGGCACGCTGTACAGCCCGGCCAGCCTGAACCTTGCCGTTCCGACGCTCAACAACCAGGGGCAAATCACCACCGATGGCGATCTGACGCTGCGCGGCGCGCAGCTGACGAACGGCGGACTGTTACAGAGCCATCGCGCGCTCGATATGGCTTACGACAGTTTCGATAACCTCTCCGGCGGTACGCTGTACAGCGCCCGCAATCTGCATCTGACCCTCCCGGCGTTCACCAATCAGGGTCTGATCAGCACCGACGGCGATCTCTCATTGCGCGGCCAGTCGCTGGTAAACAGCGGCGAGATTAACGGGGTGAATCTCAGCGGCGATATCGCGTCGCTGAACAATACTGGCCGCCTGCTGGCGGATAACGCGCTTACGCTGAATACCGGCACGCTCAGCTCCGGCGGCACGCTGGCGGCAGAGCAGGTGACGATCGCCGCAGATCAACTGCAAAACCAGGGGCTGGTGCAGGGCAACCGCGCGCTGAACGTGACAGCGGGTGACACCGACAACCAGGGCGCGCTGCGCACCGGCGGTACGCTGGCGCTGGACGGGGGCACGCTCACCAACGGCGGCGAGCTTAGCGCCACGGCGCTGCTGCTGTCGCTGGCGAAACACGCTGATAACCGCGGCAAACTGGTCGCGACCGACGCGCTGCACCTTACCACGCCGGCGTTCACCAACACCGGCACGCTGGCGGCCGCCACGCTCGATCTCGACAGCGCCGCCGTCACCAACAGCGGCGCGTTGCAGGCGACCGGCGATGTATCCGCGCACGGTAAAAAGTTTGATAACCAGCAGGGCGGGGTGGTGCTCGCGGGCGGCGCGCTTGCGCTGGATCAGGACACGCTCAGCAACGCCGGGCTGTTACAGGGCGACACGCTCGCGGTCGCCGCGCAGGACTGGCGCAACGAGGGCAACGCGCTCGGGCAAAACGGCGTCACCGCACAGATTGACGGCACTCTGACCAACCAGGGCAACGTGTTAAGTCAGCAGGCGCTTGATATCCGTGCCGGTAATACGGATAACCGCGGTGCGCTGATGGCGAAAGTGCTGGCGCTGCATGGCGATCTGCAAAACAGCGGGCTGCTGCAGGGCAGCGATGCGCTGAACTGGGATGGCGCCACGCTCACCAACGCCGCAGGCGGTAAAGTCACCGGCGGCAATACGCTCGCGCTCAACGGCACGACGCTCGACAACCAGGGCCAGATGCAGGGCCGCGCGCTCAGCGTGACCGGCGACAACCTGCGTAACGGCGGTACGCTGCAGGCGACCGACAGCCTGAACGCCACGCTGAGCCAGACGCTTGAGAATAACGGCGCGCTGCTGAGCCAGAACCAGGCGGACGTGAGCGCGGCGCAGCTGACGAATGACGGCACGCTGGCGGCACGCGCGCTGACCGTTCAGGCGCCCGGCATCACTAACCGCGGGACGCTTGCGGGCAACGACAGCCTGAGCCTCACCACGCGTAACCTTTATAATGGCGCTCACGGCCAGCTTGCCACCGGCGGCGGCCTGACGCTGGATCTCGATCGTCTGGAGAACCAGGGGCAGTTGTCGGTTAACGACGGGCTGACGCTCCGGGGCAACACGCTCATCAACGGCGGCGATATCAACGCCGCGGCACTTGATGCCTCGCTCAATGGCGCGCTGGATAACGCCGGGCGACTGATGGCCGACGGACGTGCGCAGCTTACCGCAGGGACGATGACCAACAGCGGCACGCTCGCAGCGGATGACGTCACGCTGGGTGCCGGAATCCTCCACAACAGCGGGCTTATTCAGGGCGCGCAGCACGCGCAGGCCACTGCACAGACGCTCACGAACGACGCCAGCGGCACCTGGCTTTCTGGCGGCGCGCTGACACTCAACGGCAACCAGCTGACTAACGCCGGACAAGTGCAGGGCGACACGCTGACGCTGACCGCCGGCAGCCTCGATAACCGCGGCGTGATAAACGGCATTCAGGGGCTCACGGGCACCGTTCAGGGCGCGCTTACCAATGACGGGCAGATGGTCAGCCGTGGCGACGCGGCGCTTAACGCCGACAGCCTCACCGGCAGCGGGCGGATGGTGGCGGATACCCTGACGCTTCAGGCGAATCGGCTTACAAACAACGGCCTGTGGCAGGGCGCGAAAGGGCTGACCGCGACCGGCGACACCCTCACCACGGGCGCGAATGCCCGCACGCTGAGCGGTGGCGATCTTTCGCTTAACGCCGGAACGCTTAACACCGGCGGGACGCTGCAGGGCCAGCAGGTCAATGTAGACGCCGACAACTGGACCCACGGCGGCACGTTAATCAGCCTCGGCGGGCTGGGCGCGCAGACGCGCGGCACGCTGACCAACAACGGCTCGCTGTTAAGCCAGGGCGCGGCCACTGTCACGGCGGGCGAGCTTGCCAACAACGGCTCATTGCTGAGCCAGGGCGCGCTGACGCTCGACGGCCAGCGGCTGACCAACCGCGGCGCGCTGCAGGGCGATACCCTGAGCGCGTACCAGAACCAGATCAACAACCAGGGCACCCTGACCGGCGTGCAGGGGCTGACGCTCACCGCCCGCCCACAACCGCGGATGGCCCGTATGCTGCTGGCTGTACCGGCGCGCGAGCTGATCAATGGCGCGAACGGCGCGCTGCTCACCGGCGGCACGCTGCGTATTGATTCTGGCGCGGTGACCAACGCCGGGCGCTGGCAGGGGCAAAACATTCTGCTGAACGCCCAGCGCCTCGACCACAGCGGCGCTATCCAGAGCGCGGACGGCCTGAACATCACGCTTTCCGGCGATCTCACCAGCCTGGCGGGCAGTAAAATCACGGCGCTCGGCACGGCAGCGCTGAACGCGCTCGCCATGACGAACCAGGGCGAATGGGCGGCGAAAAACCTGACGCTCACCGGCAACAGCCTGCGTAACGACGGCGCTATCACGGGCGTCAACGGCCTGACGGCGACGGTCAATAACGATCTCACCCAGACCAGCGGCGGCAAACTGTTAACCGGCGGCGCGCTGACGCTGAACGCAGGCGCGGTAAATAACCAGGGCGCGGTGCAGGGCGGCACGCTGGATGTCACCACCGGCGACCTGACCAACAGCGGCCGGTTGCAGGGCGATAACGGCGTGACGCTCACCGCGCGCGGCTCGCTCACCAATAACGCGGGCGGACAGATTGTCAGCCGCCAGGATCTCGCCGTGACCACGCCGGTGCTCCTGAACTATGGGCTGATGCAGGGCGGCGGCGCCACGCGGGTGGAGGCCACCACGTCGGCGCGCAACGACGGTAAGCTGCTTTCCGGCGGCCAGCTGACGCTCACCACGCCGCAGTTCACCGGCGCGGGCTGGCTGCAGGCGACGAACCTTATTCTGAATGCCGCGAATGCGACCAACAGCGGCACCTGGCTTGCGGATCAGGGCACGCTGACCGGCACCTCGTTCACCAACCAGGGCACGACGCAGGGCGGGGCGCTGACGGTCAACTACGGCACGCTCAACAACAACGGCACGCTGCTCGGTAATAACCAACTGACGGTGAATGCCAGTCAGGTCAACCAGCAGGCGGCGGGCAAATTCTTCTCCGGCGGCGATTTGTGGATTGACAGCGCGGGGCTGGACGCGGCGGGCCAGCTGGTGGCGCTCGGCAATCTGACGCTTAAGCTCACTAACGCGTTTACCAATAACAACGCGCTGGCGGCCGGGAAAACGCTCACCGTCACCAGCAATGGCGCCATCGATAACCGCGGCGTGCTGCAGGGCCAGGCGGTGAATGTCAGCGCGGGCGGCGCGCTCACCAACAACGGACAGATCACGACCGGCAGCGGCGCGAGCACGCTCGGCGGCAGCAGCGTGGCGCTGAACGGCGCAGGCACGTTACAGGGCGGCGGCGATGTGACTATTGCGAGCCGCGGTAATATCACCGTGGACGGCTTTACCGGCACCCGCG
Organism: Cronobacter turicensis z3032; assembly: GCA_000027065.2. Lineage (NCBI taxonomy): Bacteria > Pseudomonadati > Pseudomonadota > Gammaproteobacteria > Enterobacterales > Enterobacteriaceae > Cronobacter > Cronobacter turicensis. The sequence continues at coordinate 119,592 of FN543094.1, forward strand.
GCAGCCTGACGCTCACCGCGCCAGGCAATATCGTCAATACCGCGCTGCTCTATGCGGCCAATAACCTGGCGCTCTACGCCAACAGCATCACCAACCAGCGCGGCGATATTCTCGCGGGCAACAGCCTGTGGATGCAGAAAGACGCGGCGGGTAATGCAAATGCGGAAGTGGTGAATACCTCCGGTAATATCGAGACGCAGAACGGCGATATTACGATTAAGACCGCAAGCCTGCGTAATGAACGAGCAGGGCTTCAATTAACCATGCAAACCCAGAGTTCAGGCTCTACTTATGCATGGATGGGACAACCGAATGTAAATATTCCTGTCGCTGACTTAGGAATAGATACCCTGGTTCAGGATTCATATATTGCTCTTTCTAACGAAACCTCAGGTAGCTGCAGTGGTGTACCTTGTTTCCGTTATGCATACAACATTATTTATTATCATCCTCTTAAAGAGTACGAAACGCGGAAGTTTATATTAGAAAAAACACAGCAACAAATATCAGCCGAAGGTAGTGGTGCTCGTATTTCTTCAGGCCGAAACCTGATGATTAGTGCAGGCGTGCTTAATAACCAAGCCAGTAACATAACCGCAAATAATAACATTAATCTGGAAGGCAAAAGTTTAAATAACCAAAGCTATCAAGCCGGTACGCATATTAAATATGCAGTATATAACTACTCGGGACCCAAGCCTGGCTCGCGGAATGTTGATACCACGGGTTATACGATGAACGGCACTCGGTATCTCAGGGATGTAGCTTATAAATTTGAAAATTATGTAACAGAAACTGAAAACGGCGAACTCTACCGCGCCGTTATACAAGCCGGTGGTAACGTCACCGCGAATTTTGCCGATAATATCAGTAACACCAGCACCACCGCGAACGCAGGAAAAGTCAGCAACACCATAAACACGCCACCCCTAAATACTCTGAGCCATCAAAGTATTGGCGGTAGCGTGCAAAAACAGGGCCTGGCGGGTGGCGCGGCGGTCGCCGTCAATTCGCCAGAATGGAAAGATCAGCTTCAGGGCGCGCTGCAACAGATCAGCGGCGGCGGTGCGCTGGAGAACAGCGCAGGCGGCAGCGCGCTGGCTAACCTCTCTGCCACCAAAGCGGGTAAAGCGAATCTTGGCAATACTTCTGGCCTCGCCAGCGCAGGCGTAACGGCGGCGAGCGCGGCGAATATCACCGGCGGCGCGCTCGCGAACACGCCAGGCAAACCCGTCGATACCAGCGCGTATCCGCTGCCTTCTGGCAACAACGGCTTTTTCGTGGTCTCCGATAACCCCAAAAGCCCGTACCTGATCAACGTTAACCCGAAACTGGATGGCCTGGGCGAGCTCGATCCGGCGCTGTTTGGCGATCTCAATAAGCTGCTGGGCGTCCAGCCTGGCGCCGCGCCGCGTGAGACGCGCACGAGCTTCACCAATGAAAAACAGTTCCTCGGCTCGTCATACATGCTCGGGCGGCTCAACCTTAACCCGGAGTATGACTACCGCTTCCTCGGCGATGCCGCGTTCGACACGCGTTACGTCAGCAATACGCTGCTGAACCAGACCGGCAACCGCTATCTCAACGGCGTCGGCTCCGATCTCCAGCAGATGCAGTACCTGATGGACAGCGCCGCCGCGCAGCAAAAATCGCTGGGCCTGAAGTTTGGCGTGGCGCTGACGCGCGATCAGATCGCCTCGCTTGATAAAAGCATTCTCTGGTGGGAGTCCGCCACGGTGAATGGCGAGACGGTGATGATCCCCAAACTCTACCTCTCGCCGAAGGACGTCACGGTTAATAACGGTAGCGTGATCGCGGGGAATAACGTCAGCCTGAAAGGCGGCGACATCACCAACAGCGGCAGCACGCTGCTGGCCAGACAGGATCTCAAACTCGACAGCCAGAACAGCATCAGCAACCTTAACGACGGCCTGATGAAAGCAGGCGGCGGCCTGAGCCTGAGCGCCATTGGCGACATCAATAACATCAGCTCAGCCATCAGCGGGAAAACCGTGGCGCTGGAGAGCGCCGACGGCAGCATTAACAACATTACGCTTGCCGAACAGACGAGCATCGACGCGCGCGGCAAGTACGGCAGCGTCATGCTGAAAGACACCACGCTCGGCAGCACGGCCACCATCAGCGCGCAGGATAGTCTGGCCTTACAGGCCGGTAAAAACATCACGCTCACCGGCGCGAACCTGACCTCCGGCGGCGATCTGCTGATGAACGCCTGGGGCGATATCGCGGTGAATGCCAACCAGGTAAACGATGCTTACGGGCAGTCCGGTTTACGCAATAACACCAACACCAGCCGCTCTTCGGTGACTTACCAGGGCAGCACCCTCAGCGCAGGCGGCAATCTCGGCATCAAAGCCGGCGACAACCTGAGCGTGGCGGCAGGCGATATCAAGGCAGGCGGCAACGCGGCCCTCGCGGCAGGCGGCGATCTCAATCTCGACGCGCTGCAAACCAGTAAAAACAGCCAGAACGGCAAGAAAGAAACACACAGCACCGGGCTCGATCGCACCACCGTTTCCGCTGGCGACAACCTGACGCTGAGCGCAGGCCGGGACATCAACGCGCACGCGGCGGCCCTGGCGGCGGAGGACAATATCGGCGTCCAGGCCGGACGCGACGTTAACCTGAACGCGGAGGCCACTACCTCAGGCGACAGCTACCGCTCGAAGAAAAAAACCACCATCAACGAGTCCGTGCGTCAGCAGGGCACGGAGCTGGCGAGCGGCGGTAACACGGTCATTGTCGCCGGGCGCGATATGAATGCCGACGCGGCGCAGGCTACGGCGAAGGGCGACATCGGCGTGACGGCAGGGCGCGATATTAACCTCGCGACCGCCACCGAGAGCGATTACCACTACAAAGAGGAAACCAAAACCAAAAAAGGTTTCCTCAAGAAAACCACCACGCACACGGTCTCTGAGCAGAGCGCCACGCGCGAAGCGGGCACGCTGCTGAGCGGCGATAATGTCACGCTGAAGGCGGGCGAAGATTTGCTCGTCAAAGGCTCGGCGGTGGCAGGTGACGGTAACGTCGCGCTGAGTGCCGGTAAAAACGTGGAGATCGCGGCGGCGACCAACACCGATTCGAACTGGCAGCTCAAAGAGAAGAAAAAGAGCGGCCTGATGGGATCTGGTGGGATCGGCTTTACCATCGGCAGCAGCAAAACGCGCCATGAGCTGAAAGAAAAAGGTACCACCCAGAGCCAGAGCGTCAGCACCGTCGGCTCGACCGGTGGCAACGTGACCGTCACGGCGGGCGAACAGGCGCGTGTCAGCGGCGCCGATCTGGTGGCGGGGAAAAACCTCACGCTTACCGGCGACAGCGTGGTTATCGAGCCGGGGCACGATAAACGTACGACTGATCAGAAATTTGAACAGAAGAGCAGCGGGTTAACCGTGGCGCTTACGGGGGCTGTGGTCGATGCCGTCAATAATGCAGTGACGGCGGCAAAGGACGCTACAAAGCAAAGCGATTCTCGTCTTGCCGCGCTGCAGGCGACCAAATCGGTGCTTTCCGGTTATCAGGCAGTACAGGGCAAAGAGATGGCGGACACCACCGGTGAGCCTAATGCCGGTATCCGCGTCAGCGTTTCTCTGACCACGCAAAAATCAAAATCTGAACAGCATCAGGTATCTGACCAGGTCACCGGTTCGACGCTGAATGCCGGAAACAACTTGTCGATTAACGCCACCGGTAAAAATCACGGCGCTAACAGCGGCGATATTGTGGTTGCGGGCAGCAGCATGAAAGCGGGCGGCGATGCCAGCCTGAATGCGGCGCGGGATATTCTCCTGACCGGCGCGGCGAATACGCAGAAAACCACCGGCAGTAACAGCAGCAGTGGCGGCGGCGTGGGCGTCAGCTTTGGGGTTGGTCAGGGAAGTGCGGGCCTGAGCGTCTTTGCAAATGTGAATGCGGCGAAGGGCAAGGAAAAGGGTGACGGCACCGACTGGACCGAAACCACGCTGGATAGCGGTGGCAAAGTATCGCTGCACAGCGGACAGGATGCATCGCTGATTGGCGCGCAGGTGAGTGGTAGCCAGGTGACGGCGGATATCGGGCGCAACCTGACAATTACCAGTCTGCAGGACAGCAATCACTACGACTCCAAACAGAGCAGCGTGAGCGCAGGCGGCAGTTTCACCTTCGGCAGCATGACGGGTTCTGGCTATGTTAATTTTAGCCAGGACAAAATGCACAGCACCTTCAAGAGCGTTGCTGAGCAGAGCGGGATTTTCGCTGGTAAAGATGGCTTTGACGTCACTGTCGGAAGCCATACCCAGCTCAATGGCGGGGCGATCGGCAGCGCCGCTACGGCGGATAAAAACAGCCTTGATACTGGTACGCTGGGCTACAGTAACCTTACCAACAAAGCGGATTATAAGGTGTCGCACTCAGGCGGCGGCTTCAGCTCTTCCGGTAGCTTTGGGCCGCAGGGGGCTCTCAGTGCGGCCAGTACGCTCATGTCGGCCGTGGGCAGTTCCGGACATGCGCAGGGCACCACCCAGGCGGCGGTTTCAGAAGGCACTATCACTGTTCGCGATACGGCACACTCGCAGGATGCTGGTGGACTGCAAAGGGATGTGACGCAGGCCAACGACGCCATCAGCCCGATCTTTAACAAAGAGAAAGAACAGAATCGCCTGCAGGCCGTGCAGATGGTCAGCGATACCGGTAATCAGGTGGCCGATATTGTGCGCACGCAGAGCGATCTCGATGGCCTGAAAGCGGCGATAGCCCAAACGGGCACGTCACTGCAGGGGCTGCCGGAGAAAGAGCGCCTGGCAAAACAGGCGGCCTTGCGTGATACGGCCGTCTACAAAAAAGTGACCGAAAACACCGGCACCGGGAGCGATGTGCAGCGTGCGATCACCGTCGCGACCGCCGCTGTCAGCGGGCTGGCAGGCGGTAATCTGAATGCCGGATTAGCGGGTGCTGCGGCGCCGTATATAGCCAGTGAGATCGGCAAAAACATCACCGACCAGAATACAACGGCGGGCATTATGGCCCATACCGAAGGATGGTAAAAATGACTTCTATCGGAAAAGTACCAGGTTATATTGAATTGCTTTCATTTTTTGAAAGTACACCTTTTCTTTCTGATGAAATAGATCACAGATTTGGTTATTCGTATACTGATAGCAATGGGGTTAAATTAATTTTTTTCTTATGCTGCGCTAGAGGGGTGGATACAAACCATTATTGAATTTAATGGCAGCGTTATATCCCAGCATCTTAGTGAAGGAGTAAATAGCTTTGAAATTAGAACTGAAATAAAAGGGGGGGTTTTATATTCAAAAATAAATTCTTCCAGTTCAGTGACACGAATGGAGATTAGGTTAAAACCACAAATATCAGTTAAGTGGAATACATTATTGAAATAAATAATCGTTTTGAATGTATAACATAAAATAAAGCTCCCGGCCTTTGAACCAGGTTTATGTTTGCATGCTTGATCACCATCACATCGTCGATGCCGTTAGGCGCGCGCGGCCATTGGCTCATAACGCTTAATCCTTGGGGCAACCTGTAATTAATGGAGTGAAAATTGATGTCATCAAAAAAGAAAATCAAGTTACAAGTGGCTACCCTGTAGGTGGAAAACCAACTCCTGGATTCATTCCAGTTAATTGAGGTATATAAATGTATAAAAAATTTGATTTATGTATAAGCGATTTTAGTGATGATATAAGCCCCGGGGATTATTGGTATGATTGTGCAATTATTGAGGCTTCAGAAATATTGAACCATTTTAATAAATCGGATTGGGGAAGCCTGTTTGATAATCTAAGTGATAAAATATTTTTTGGAAAATAAGATTAACCGAATGTTTGGGAGGGTTAAATAACCCATGTGAAGTTAAAATTATATTGGAACTCATTAAGACAGATGATCCTGATTTGTTTGTCTGTTGTATTGACTCGTTAAGAATTATAGAGTTGAGTCATTTATCTAAAGACGAATTAGATAATATTAATGATAAAATATCCTTTGCAAAGAAAAATGCTTCCTTGCCAGTACGATGTGTTTTAGAGGCTTTTACGCGTAAGTTTATAAGTAACTAATGTCAGAAATCACCCAATAGTGTATTGGTGCAACAAAAAGAAAAAAGTGTCGCAAGTTGCAGAACAGGTTCTGATTTATTACAGGACTGGCAGTGGCTTGAAACCATATCTATCTCGCAGGTGAGCCAGTTTCTTGTCCAAAGAGCAATTAGAATCTGGCAGGGTTTTTATTTTGGTTGGGGGAGATGGTGTTAAAAGAACTCAGCTCCAAACAAACGGTTCATTTGATGGTAAGAATGGCATATTTAATCCATCAAACAGTGTTACCCATCAACGATTTATTTCAGGTGGCACTGTGAATGGAATACCCAATCAACGAGCAAAAAAATAAATGCGAGGGTAAAAAAGATGACGTTTTCGTTAATGAATAGTAAGTTAAAGTTTAGCTGGGAGGATATATGCTGGGGATACAAGCATCATTTAATAGGATGGAAAGATGTTGTTTGTTATGCAAGTGATAAAATCTCTCACGGTAATGACAATGAAGTTGTTTTTGGTATTTCATTGATAGATAAGCATAACCTTCATGAATTGGATGAACTGCTAGGAAAAATAGCAGTAATTTCTGATGATTATAGTAATGATAAATGGTTGTATTTTAAGTTATTGATGCTGTTTATTTCTAAAGATGAAATTAACGACCCATTAGGCGAAGTTGAGAAAGTTTATGATTTTTTTGATTATCCAGAGGAAATCAAATCATTTGTAAGGTACATGCCCGTTTCCGAAGATTATGACCCAAGTAAACATACGGTAGAGGAAAATATTCAGCGTTTATATTCTAATTGGAAAGGTTATTTAGATAATAAGATAGTATCATTTTTAAAATGACGCTATAGATCCTAACCTGAATGATCGGGATCGTACTAAAAACTTCCAGACTTACCCAAAATGCCCGTTCCCGCACTTCATCACCGACAAATCGCCAGTGTCGTTAAGCGCCGGGGATGGTCTTGACCAATGAAGCATCTTTTGTCGGTTAATATAAGCCACGCTCAGCCTCTTGTATCGCACCACTGCAAGCAGTACTCCGTGTAGTGAAAACGATGTGGCCCGGCATCGCACGGTTTGGGAGCGCCATGCCTACAGCGCAGAGCCTGACGTCCATGAAAAAGGCGGTAGTTCTGACTTGAACGCTGGACTGCGCCCATAGTAAAGGTGGCTTTGACACTAAGGGCCGGAGTTCACTTGCCGCGCACTGGATCAATGGGCCTTTGAGCATGGTGTGGAGTTACGCTTAATCCAGCCGGGCAAGCCAGTGCAGAACGGATTTATTGAGAGCTTTAACGGACGATTTCGCGATGAATGTCTGAATGAGCACGGGTTCAGCGATATCCTTCACGACAGGAAAATCATTAATGACTGGAGGCAGGATTATAACGAGTGTCGTCCCCATTCAGCACTGAATTATCAGACGTCATCAGAGTTTGCAGCGCGGTGGCGAAATGGGAAATGTGAAGGTAAACAAACCGACATTACTAACTGATGGCTGTATCAAATACTGGAGGCAGGTCAAGAGATCCTCCACTGGAACGCTAATACTTACCCCCATAGATGAGTTTCGTCAGAAGTTCTCTGGTGAGGCTATTTTTACTAAGGTAATAAAATGAAGAATATAGACGCTTTATTAAGCGCATTTGGATTGCCATCATCTTCTATAGAAACTAAGGTAATTGTAAATGCAATTTTAATTATACGTGGGAGTGAGTGTTATTTAGTTCCTGGAAATACTAACTATGAAAGCCCTGACCGTATAGAACTGTATTATCCCAACCTTGAAACTTTACTGGATGAAGCTGTGGGCGGGTGGGTTGGCGGCCCAGCAAGTTATTATGACAATGTCGTTATTACGGGTGTGCTTAAAAAGGGTGCAACTACATTAAATCCCTTATCTATCAGTAAAATAGAAAAATGTAAAATTATTAGAGACGGAGAAACTTATGAGGTCATAAGCTGATTATTAATCCCGGCCTTTACGGCGGGATCGTGCCGCCAGACTCACCCACATGCCCATTCCCGCACCTGATCACCTGCACATCTCCGGTGTCGTTAAGCGACGGGGATGGTCTTGACCATTGAAGCATCTTTGGTCGGTTGAAGTCAGCCACGCTCAGCCCCCTGGCATCGCACTACTGCTAATGGTACTCCGGGTAGTTAAAACCAGGCTCATACTTGAACCCCCGGACAGCGCCCGTAAAGGTGGCTTTGGCGCCACAGGCGGTAGCCATACCCAATGCAATGGCGGGACGACTGACAACACCGCCGCCGCGGATAAAAACCGGCTGGAGACCGGCACGCTGAGCTTTACGGATATTGGCAATAAGGCGGATTACAAAGTCAGCCATAAAGGCGGAACGATTGGTGCCGGTACGGGGTCAGGGTCTTTAATAGGGCTGGCGAGCAGCGGGCTTTCCGCTGTCAGCGGGGCGATGCTGTCAGGACTTGGCAGCAGCGGTCATGCCAGCGGTACCACGCAGTCTGCAGTATCGGAAGGGACTATTGTTATCCGAGATAAAGCTGGCCAGCAACAGGATGTGGCCTCGCTGAGCCGCGACGAATGCTAACGACACGGTCAGCCCGATCTTTAACAAAGAGAAAGAACAAAAACGCCTGCAAATTGCACAAATGACCGGTGATATCGCCGGGCAGATGACCAGCATGGTGATGACGGAAGGCGACATCAATGCGCTGAAAGCGGCCCGTGCCTTTCCGGGAAATGCGCATTTAAGCGCGGAAGAACTGAAGCAGACACAGGCGTATCGGGACGCCTTTAGTGAATACGGCACCGGCGGGAAATACCAGCAAATTGCGCAGTCGGCTTCTGCGGCGATAGCAGGGCTGGTCAATGGCGATTTCTCAGGTGCTGTCGCAGGCGCTGCCGCGCCTTACATCGCGACATTTGTGAAAAATCACACCAACGAAGACAGCGCCCGGCGCATTCTGGCCCACGCGCTGGCGGGCGCTGTGATTGCAAATGCGCAGGGTAAAGATGCGCTGGCAGGCGCCGCCGGGGCTTCCACCGGTGAACTGACGGCGAAACTGGCGCTCGATCTGTACGGCAAAAAACCGGAACAGCTGGGTGAAGACGAAAGACAGCTGGTCAGTGCGCTCTCGTCCGTTGCCGCAGGGCTCGCCGGCGCGGCCGTCAGCGACAATACCGCGGGTGTTCAGGCCGCAGCGCAGGCCGGGAAGAATGTGGTAGAGAATAATGCATTAAATGGAAATGATGCCCAGGAAAAAAGCAACATCCAACTTGCTTTTTCTGAAACCGGACTTACTCTTCATCCTCGCTCGCTTGAAGAAATTGAATCCTTAGAGAAACGGCGTGATCAGCTGCTACGTTTAAGTGAGGTCGTAGATCAATATGTAAAAGATGCCTGTTCACAAGGGATAGCCTCAACTTCCTGTCAGGAAGCCAACGTACTCCTGTTAGGTCTTCAGCAGAGTTATGACGGTTATCTCGGCAGCATGACTTATAAAGACCTTAACAAAGATGAATATGCAAAGGTTAGCCAGTTAATAGCAGAGACCACTGGTGGAAGCTGGGATTACACAATTGAGGATTATGCAAAAACCCATAACATAAGTTACTAGGAAGCGAAGGATAAATTTGCCAAAGCTATTCCTATCAATCAGGCAGCAGACATCATTGGCATACTCTATGGATTTAAAAATCCGAAAGGTGGAAAAGCTTCTTCTGTTGCTCCTGCTCTTGCCTCGTCGATAAAACGAGTCTTGTCTGTATACGACAAGTCTAAACAGCTCATTGCCAGTGGTACTAAAGGTAATAATGATGTATTAGCTTTAGCTGGAACAGGTGACAGCGGATATTTTTCATTTGGCGAGTGTTCAATATCGCCTGTAAATTTATCCAAGGGAACTAATGGAGGCAACAAACAGTCTGGAATCAATGAGACTGGCAAAATTGAAAAAAATTCTTCCTCCGGAAAAATTGGGGGAGAGCACGTAATAAAGCTATTGACATCGTTGGAGGGTTGGGGGCGGATTCTTTACCAGTTTTCGGCGAATGGAAATTAGCGCTGGATATAGTAAAGTTATTGGTCGGCAATCTAATGACAAAAAAAAGGCTGGAGAGTTGATTACGACCCACAAAAAGGGGTGCATATTAATATATGGAACTATACTAAAGGTAAATGTATTAGAAAGGCAGAAAAAATAGTTATACCATTAGAAGGTAATGAAGAAACGTTCGCAAATATACTTAATCAACTGAACAGGTAATTGATATGACCTTATTCGAAGAGTGTGCGGAAGTATTGAAGTCTAACTTTACCATCGTTATTGGCAATGATGAGAAAATGGCAATTAAAATATTATATGACCATGGGGCCATCAATGGGTATATTGATTGGGGTATCAAAAACTATACGCTTTATAATGATTTTCAGGAGCTTTTGAAAAGTGGCATCGTAAAGGATGATAAATTTTTTGTTTTTGCGGATGACGTAGATGTCCCTATTTTTGAAACAACCCTATCTCTTATCGCTGCAAACGCGGATGATGTCTTAGCTTTATGCCCTAAAATATATATTTACAATAACGACTTTCTTTTGCAACCCATGTATCCATATGGGGAGATTCATTTTTTAAAAAAATAAAGTCACATTAAAGATATTTTTTTATTCTACCCGATTATGGTTATACAGACAGTGAGTTATTTTGATAAGTTTTACTAAAATTTCCGATATGATGTTTTGATTAAATCTTAAACCCATGAACCTTCTCCTTATTCGCCACGCTGAAACAACATGGAGCCGCGGCGGACTCATTCAGGGGCATCAGGACGGCCCGTGGAGTACGTGAAACCACAGCGCTGATAACCGCTCTGGCGTACGATTTCCCCTCGGTTGATATGGTGTACACCTCGCCTGCGGGCCGCGCGCGTCATATGGGTAACGCCATCGCAAGCCATTTTCGCTGCCACTCTCTGTTGAGCCACTATTACAGGAGCAGGCATTCAGCGATTACTAAGGCCTGTCGCGGGTGCAGTTACAGCGTGATGATCCCACCAGTGCAAGAGCGCTGTTTTCAACCGATGCGTTATTTGCGCAGCCTGACAGCGACCGCCGCGAAGGCCGGACAGACGACGGTTGAGAATAACCTGCTGCGTGGTGGAACAGATGACGGGCAGGTAAAAGCGGCGCAGGAGCATGCGAAAAATATCATGTCCTGCGCAGATGATCCCGGCTCAGAACCCTCCCGTAAGGGAAAGGCACTACAGAATGCGATAATAGTTGCCTTGCCAGCTGATCTTGGTTGGGGAATGCTGATAGCGGCAACATCGGAATTAGCAGCAGCGGCTCAGGTTGCTATCAGAGCATGTGCTGGTAATGTCGTGCTGTGCCTGAATAATGCCGGCATCATGACGTCGGAGGCCATCGTTCCGGGAGGTGTGGGAGCAGGTGGTGCGATAGGTATTGGTAAGACCACGCTGGAGGCAACAACGGCTGAAGCTGAAGCTGTTGCGGCCAATGCGGCAAAAAATAATCCATCATGGAAAGCTGGTGAGTATCTTGAGGATTTTAAACCTTCACCGACACCGCGAGAGCTGATAAGAGAGCAGGGTGGGAAAGGTTCACAAACTGCCAATATCAGAAGGGATCATATACTTAATGGAGAAGTGAAAACTCTTAAGGATGGGACTAAAGTTGGTTCTGGCGGACACTATCTCCGTGATCCAAACATCAAGATAGATAAAATGACTGGCGCACCAGATGCCAATGGTGTTTCGACAGGATATATTTCAGTGAGAGATCCAGCGACAGGACAATGGGTAAATAAGAAGGCTGAAACTACATTCTTCCCTGAGCAATGGTCAAAAAGACAGACGGCTCAGGAGATTGAGAACGCGTTTAAGAACTCATCTCCAGATCCTTTTGATCAAAATAAATGGCAAGGTGTATCTTCTTCTGGTGTTAAAATACAAGGTTACTACGGTAAACATGATGGAAAAGGGGCGGCAGCATGGCCTGTATATGGTGGGGGTAAATAAATGTATAGTAGAAAAATATACTTAAGATGGAGTAATTTTAACGAACAATTTATTCCTACGGTATTAGGTCCTGGTGAAGATTTGAGGTGTGTTCCCAAGCAGGGATATGGAGCTAGTGAAATTGCCGCGTGGTTATCATCAGATTTTCCAAATGGTATCAACTCTATTGATATTTGGATTAAAAACCTAATCAACCTAGGTTCAGGAATAACAACTGATGGTAATTTTGGGATGGGTAATGCTCACTGGGTTATGGTGACTCAAGATAGAGTTTTCATCGGCTGTGAATATGTTGAAGAGCAGCAAGTACTTTTAACTATCAAGCAAACACTATATGTACTGGAGCAGTATCGTTTATTCCTGGAAGGATCTTATACAAAAGATTTCCCGGCAGAACCAATTGATGTTGAGTACCTGGCAGAAGGTAGAGATGCTATCACACAGTATGAGTCTCTAGACGGGGCACATTGTTTGCCATATTAACGTTGAGAATAAATTTTTGGGTGAGAGCTTAAAGAGACGGAAGGATGAGTTAGTTCAGAAGGGCTGACAGAGGGGCTGACCCTGGATGAAGAAAAGGCTCTCATCCTCCTTGATAAAAAAATCAGCTGAGTGATGAGTATCTTGATAAATACCGTCATGACCCCGGCTCATTAACCCCGGATGAAAAATATGTCCTGAACTGAAGAAAAAACTTACGGACAGCAATAAGGCCGGACTGGGTTTCTGGGATGCCTTAACCTATACAAGAGATATTTCGCCACAGGAACGGTTGTATAAGGACGCAATAAGCGATCTGGGTGCGGTGAATGAGCACGCATACTGGGCCCGAGTTGGCGAGCCAGTATTAAACTTTTTGCCAGGCGCGCCAGGGCTTGTGGTCAACATAAAAGATGCCATTACAGGTGGTAGCCAGATGGGGCAGGCAACAGCCTCCTTCCTGAATGATGGCCCGGATGCGCATTCCGCAGGACGCTTCCTGGAAGGTTTCCTGAACGCAGCGGGCGCCGTGGCTGGTACACACTGGGGTTATAAAGATAGTGTAACGCCATCAGGTAGCTATTCTTCGGACTGGCAGAACAGTAATATTATTCCTGATAAAGTTGCTGCACAAGCACAGCAAGATTTGATTAATTAAATTAATAATTTTAAATCTAATAGTCAAGCGGAGAAAGTAGCTGCAATGATAGGCGCATATGACCTATTTCAGGAAAAACTGCGGTTGGTTATAGTAATAAAAAGATTACAGCAGAGTCATTACACCCAGCAAAAGTGAACTATATTGAGAAGCAGCTTGGTGTTAAAATTGGTGAGTTTAAAAAATAAAGCTGGAGCTTGCGCAGAGGTATCAGCTGCTGATAGTTTAGTGAGACAAGGAGTTAAACCGGAAAACATTTATTTTATACAAGCGATTAGACCAAAAGCATTTAGACAACAAAAATGGTGTTATATCAGATAAATAATTGTTGAAACGTGTAATAATTGCAAGATTACATGGCCAAAAGGTACTAAGTAATGAGTGATTCAACGATAAAATGGGAACCAGGATTTGGAACTATTTATACATGGTTTGCAATGGATAAAAATGGAAAAATAGCAGTAATGGTAAATAACTGCTGGGGATGGCTACCTAATGCTCTGCTATCAATTAATAATTTTGAAGATTTGTTAGATGAGCTTAATGAGTATAAGTGGGAAGAGTCAAATGAATATTTTGAATATCCTAATCCAAAGAATGGGAAAACTATATTGGACTTATACTCTTCTCTTGTGCATAGGGATGCAAAATCCAGGAAAGACGTTGAAAATTGGGTAAATACCAGGCAGTTAGGTGAGCTTCGTGATGAAAATATCCCATCAAGAAAAGGTTTTTTTATTTACCATGGAGTAGAAGGGGATAGCCATGGACAAGATTATCCAGTCGGTTATGATGGTGAAACAAAGATGGGGGATTATTTCAGATATTTGATGCCAACAGTATATGCTTCCATAGAAGACTTCCCAGAGGAGCTTCGTTGCGGGATCGCTGTTTCTGACACAATTGATTTTACCACTGATAGATTATTAGATAATGATCAAATAAATGAATATTTCCCGAGAATGTATAAGCGTGATTTTTTATAAACAAGAAAATTTTAGATGCGTATATAATGAATTGGATAATCCAACAATCCGAAAAATTGAAAGGGAAGCCAAAAAATATGGCTTTACATTAACTGAAAGGAATGTTATTCCAAGTACAGGTTTCTCACAGACTGATGGTAAACCGATAGCAAACAAAACAGTTACTGAATATAAATTTAAAAAGAGTGGTCGTAAATGATGAATTATAGTATAAACATAAAAAATTAGTTACCCTCAAATAAATTTGTCTGGATAACTTTATTGGCTTGAAGTCATATTTTTCAATTCTGGATATTATTAATAAAAAAAGAAAAAGGCATCTGTTTTAATGAATAATATCGTTATAAATATGGATGATGAGCTAGGGTACGATGCAATTCTTAAAAAGAATAATAACAGTATTGTGGTTAGGGCTTTGAAAGGCTTGAATATCGATGAGCTTGATATGTTCACTCTAATGCTGCAGCGGGCAGAAGTAACGGCTTCAGGAATTAAATGTGTATATATTAAGTTATCGACAAGTACTGGTGACTATTATCATTCCACAGGTAATGAATTTAATGTTGGGGATAAGTATATTTGGCTTGCTGGCGACTGCTCTGATTTCGAAAACTCGACAGTTAAGATAATGCTAGTTTTTGACGGGGGAATTAATTTAAACTTTCATGAGTCAGATGTAATTGTTGAATCGATTAATTTTAATAATTTCATCAAACCTGAGGATATCGATAAATTCAATAAAGCTCAGGATTCTTTCATCTCTTTAAAAAGCAGGAGGATAGAGGACTTCGGTTTTAATAATATCAAATCCGCGCTTTTAGAATTTGATAAAAGCATTAAGTATTTCGATTATAGCGAAACCGGAAACACGGCGATCAGAAATTATAAATTTTAACACTTGAGAATACATCTTGGGTGGGGTTAAAAAAGGATGGGTTTGTTCAGAAGGGCCACTCAGAGGGACTAATCCAGAATCACGAAAAGAATTTCATCCTGCCCTAGGAAATAAAACAAATGAAATGATAAACATCCCGATAATTACCGTCATGACCCTGGTTCCTTACCGCGTATGAAAGCGATGTCCTGAACCAGGCGCTCAATGCCTTTATTCAGGAAGCTAAAATATTATGTCGTCGATACCATAAACAAAATGGTGGGCAGCCTGTTTTCGGAAGGCGCCACATTCAAAGATTATGGTTTCCCGTTCGCCGCAAGCAGTGAACTCAAAAACAAAATTACGGACAACAATAAGGCCGGACTGGGTTTCTGGGATGCCTTAACCTATACAAGAGATATTTCGCTTTCAACTGCCCAGAATATGGAGCGGCTTAAAAACCACTCTGGCGGCAGTCAGGCCACGCTTGGTGCAGGCTTCTCATTAGGCGGTTCTCAAAATGGGATCACTATTGAAGCTGGTGCGAGTTCTTATTCCAACAAGGACAAAGGTAATAGCCTTACGCATCACAACAGTGTGGTGACTGCTGAAGATACGCTTACTGTCCATACAGGACGAGATGCCACACTGCAGGGTGCTGAACTGCGTGGTCAAAGCGTTAAGGCCGATATTGGGCGTGATCTCCTTATCAGTAGCCAGCAGGACAAAAACCAGTATGACAGTAAAACAAGCTCAGGTGGCGTTAGCGTCAGTGTCTGCGTGCCTCCAATTTGTGCTGGCAATTTTGTGCAGGGAAGTGCAAATGCTGCAGGCGGTAAGGTAACGCACGACTTCAAATCAGTTATTGAACAGAGCGGGATCTTTGTTGGTACTGGCGGGTTTGATGTCCATGTGGGAGAACATACATAGCTTAATGGTGCCGTGATTGCATCAGATGCTGATGCTACTAAAAACCGGCTCGATACCGGAACCCTCGGCTGGAATGATATCCACAACAAATCACAAACCTCAGGAAACCAATTCGCCGTCAGTGTCTCTGGCGGTGTGACCAAGGATGCCAGCGATAAGTTAAAACCGACATCGTCAGGTTTACCAGGCACTTCCCTTGCCAGTGTTTCTGATAGTGACAGCAATATTACGCACAGTGCGGTCTCTCAGGGCGCTATCATCATTCGCGATAAAGATAAGCAAACGCAGGATGTTGCTGAACTGAGTCGCGATACTACACATGCTCATAAGGCACTCGAAAACAATTTCGATAAAGCCAGTATCCAGGACAAGCTGGATATCCAGAATCAGGCATCAGCACTTGGTACACAGGCACTGGATGCATGGCGACAGAGCCAGCTTGAGGCCGGTAAAGACAAGATCCGTGCAGCGATGCAGGCCAGTGGCGAACTGGACGGCCTGACGGACGCGCAAATCAATGACAAAATTGCACAGTCCGATCAGTACAAAGAAGTTGATAAACAATATGGCGTGGGGAGCGACTTCTGGCGTAATGGCTCTGCTATCACAGGCCTGCTGGCCGGCGCGCTGGGGGGAATCTTAAGGGGGGAATGGCTGCTGGTGCTGCGCCCTATGTTGCAGGTCTGATTAAAAGCGCCGCCAACGGCAGTGAACCTGCACGTATCGCTCTGCATACGCTCGCTTCTGCCGTATTGGTAAAAGCCCAGGGAGGAAATGCCGCCGCAGGTGCTGCGGGAGGATTTGTTGCCGCGTCAAGTTCTGCTGCGCTGTCTGCGGCGTTTTATAATAAAAAGCCAGAAGAACTCTCTCCGGATGAAAAAACGGTCATTGCTAACCTCGTTGCAGCACTGGGCGCGGCGGGCGGTAGCATGGCCGCAGGGAACAGCACCGGTATCGGCAGTGGTGCAAACGCCGCCAGGGTGGAAGTTGAGAATAATTCTGTGGGCGATCTTCACGATCAGCTAGTCAGCGGTGAATCGCAGATAGATAAATTTAAAAAACAGTTAAAAATAGATGAAGAGAAGTTCAGTCAGGAGAACTGCGCTGGTATAAGCGCGGAAGCTTGTACCGTTAAGTTTTATGATCATCGCAGGAAAGAACTGAATGAAATCTCCTCATTTACTGCGGATTTTGTTCCTGGTATCGGCACGTTAAAAAGTGTCGCTGAAGCTGAAAGCGCTCTTGATTATCTGGACGCTGCTGCTTCCCTTATTCCGGGAGAACGGGTTGTTGCCGGAGCACTCAAGGCTGCAAAGAAGGCTTTAGTAAAAGGAAATCTTGACGAAGCAATCAAATTCATTTACAAGGCCGATAATGAAATCATTGCTGTATCTGGCCGTAAGGGAAACTGGAGTAAAGAGCTGAACAATCCCCTGCCAAATAAAACGTATAAAGTTGATGGTAATAAAACTTATGTGACCGATAACCATGGTCGGGTAGCGTCTGTTGAAGCCGATCTGTCATTATTGACGAAAGACCATAATAAATACCAGCAGTGCAAAGCTGGTAAATGTGGGGTTTCAGGGGATGGTGGTGGGCACCTGATAGCCAGCATTTTTGGTGGATTGGGTGAGAAGCTTAATATAGTTCCAATGAATGGCAATCTGAATAAGGGAGCCTGGAAACAAATGGAAAACACGTGGGCTACTGCCCTGAAGGAGGGTAAACAGGTGAAAGTTAAAATAGATCCAGTTTATTCTGGTAGTAGTGTGAGGCCGGATAAATTTACTATTCAATATCAGATCGGTAACAATAAGCCTATAAGAGAAACATTCCAGAATGCTCCAGGTGGGAAGTAATTATGTCTACTGAAAATGAATTGTACTTGTGTATTGGGCGCTCCCTTTATAGCGCGGCACCAGATAATGCAAAAACTGTATTATTAGATGCAGAGTTGTCTCCAGAAAGTGATCATGTTAAATTTTCATTTGATTACATTGATAATGCGGGAAAGAAGAACTGGTTTACTCCCGAAAGTGCAAAGACCGACAGTGAGTTGATGGATTGCCTCGTGAAACTCCGTCATTACTATATTGAAAACAACCTGACCAATGGCCGCCCTGCGTGGCATGGATGTGAGGTGACGCTGGATGTGGAGAAATTGAAGCTCAGTATTGATTTCCGTTACGACGATTAGTTATCAATGATCCTGGTTCTCACGCCGGGATCTTCGTGTTTTTAGGCGTTAAACTTACCCAAAACGCCCATCCCCGCGCTTGTACACCGGCAGATCGCCGTTGTCATTCAGCGCACCGGCAACCATTCCAGCCACAGCTTCACCTTCTGCCGGTTGACGTAAAACACGCTATATTCTCGGCGCGGCTGTATTACCTAATGCTGGTGGTGAGAATCGGTCTGCTTATTAATAAATCGCGCCCGTAATAAAATACACAGAAATATAAATTATCAATCAAATCGTTGTTACAAAGAAAAATTTAATCACTATCACATTTTGTACGATAATAAATTCAAAGCCTGAGAGGCAGTAATGAGCATATCGCTAAGTCTATTTCTTAAAGAATCATTAAACATAGATGTTTCTGAGCTAATTATAGAAGCAAGTAAAATATTTAGGATTTTATCCGGGCAAAAGGATACTTACCTTGATTTTGATGTTTATGATTCAAAAGGCAACGTTATAAAAAATAAAGCCTGATGTAA
>FN543095.1 GCA_000027065.2 Cronobacter turicensis z3032
CCGATGGTTTTAGGCTTGCTTATTTCAGGCTTCAATTTCGGAGAAATTGTTAAGACGTGAAATAAGGAAGTGGAGCGCGGAAAGAAAATTCAATTTCGGAGAAATTGTTAATTTTCAGCATCCGCGCCCACCTGCGAACATTCGCCCACAGCGAATTGAGCAGGCCGGGGGGAGCCGCAAAAATTTTGCCGCCCCGGCGAGCAAAAAGGCACGCCCACGTGCCGCTTTTTGTGGGGGCTTGCCCCGCACACCGTCGCAGCCAGGTGATATTTCCCGCCCCAGCGGGGAATATCACCGATTAGGCGCGACCAACCCCTTTAAAGCAGCGTTCCGATTTTTACGAGCTTGCGAGGAAAAATAGGCTAAACGCAGCGTCTTAAAGGGGTTGGTCGCGCGTAGCGCGCGACGGTGTGCCGCTTTTGACGTTGGGGGTTTTGGCAGGGCGTCCAGCCCTGACATTACCCCCATGTATCATGCAGTGAGGGCGTCCAGCCCGACCGGAATGATACACGCCGTTGCCCGTCCTGCGCGGGTTTCGGGGGGAAGACGACCACTGGTCGGCTTTTTCCCGAAAGCTCGCAGAACGGGCATGAGCGTCTCTGACGCTCATGATCTTTTAGGGTTTTATGGGGTCGAATCATGGAGTCATTGTATGGAGTCGCGCCGCGACTCGATGCTTTGACTCCATGACTCGCCCCCATTCTTCTGACATTACGCCCGGAGCAAATAACATGGGATCACATCTGGTGCAAAGACTGAATGGCTTTGCAGACGCCTTTTCTGTTTTTCTTTTATGGCTGCAAGACAGCCCGGTAATACTCTCCATATTGGCGGGGCTAACGCTTCCTTTTATATTCCACCTGCCGAGGGAGGAAAGAAAAAACGCACCCTTCTGGTTAAAGTGTGTGGCGTGCGCGTCTATCTTCTTCTTTATTTTCGGAACAATATCACCACTTACCATACAGGGCTTGAGCTACCTGTTTAAAGTTCTCGATAACAACATTATCTTTAAGCCGGTTCTGTGGGGGTTGACGATTGCATTCACCTTTATCGGTTTGCTTTTCCACATAATGACACGCAGATTACTGGCAGGGGAAATAGACCACCTTAAACACCGAATGATTAAAAAGAGCAAACTGGAAAGAAATACAAGAACAGACGTAAGGGAAGTGAAGGAAATGCTGCCTGACAGCATCACATATAATCCACTTGATTATATCGACATTTCAAAAGGCGTATTCATTGGCTTAGATAAAGACGACAAGCCGCAATACATAACGGTTGAAGAGTTTCAGTCTCAGCACGCAGATATGATAGGTACAACCGGTTCCGGTAAAGGTGTAAGCGCCTCTGTTCTTCTTTATCAGGCAATCTTATTAGACGAAGGCGTCTTTGTTGAAGACCCGAAAAACGATGAATGGGCTCCGCACGTTCTCCGTGAAGCCTGCCGAGTTGCCGGGAAAGAGTTCACACTGATAAACCTTAATGACCTTAATTTCCAGCTAGACCTTTTAGCTGATATTAATCATGAGCAACTGGAAGAACTTTTTAACGCAGGCTTTAGCCTGGCTAAAAAAGGAGAGGGTGCAGACTTTTATCGAATCGCTGACCGCAGGGCAGCAAGGAAAACATCCGCAATTTATGAAAAAGGAATGACACTCCGCGATTTATTTAACACCGACTTTGTTAAATCTCTGGAGGAAGATGTCCCGGCATTCTATGGTGAACTAGAAGAGATAGCGCTGGTTAACTCAATTAATGCCACATACGGCTTCTCTCTTAAAAAGATATTTGACGAGGGCGGCTGCTGCTACATTATTGGTTCGATGCGTAATCAGAAAATAATTTCTGCTCAACGTATGATACTCACACGATTGATTCAGATCGCCGAGACACGAGACAGGATAAAAGAGAAGCCCCGACCAATTGCCATTTTCCTTGATGAACTTAAATATCATCTCTCACGTCCTGCTCTGGAAGGTTTAGGCGCAGCCAGGGATAAAGGCGTGCATATATTAATGGCGCACCAGTCAATTAAAGACCTTTACGATTGCCCCGCAGATTTAGATGGTGATGCCGTTGCTGGTTCTGTGGTTGAAAACTGCAAATTCATGCTGGTTTATCGTCTGCGCGATCCTGATACAGCAGAGTGGGTAGCAAGAATGACGGGCTCTATTCTTGTTGATGATGAAATGAGAAAAGTCACAACTGATATATCTCTTACTGAGAAAATTGATACTGACAGGATGATAAGGCAGGCTGAAAGATACTATATCGATTCAAATATGCTGCTTAACCTTCCTAAATTCGTTGGTTTCGTTTTCACACAAAATGACCTGGCAAAAGCCACCAAGCTTTACCATATACCAGCCAAGAAAAAGTATATCGAGCTTCTTTCCTTTGAGGATAAATCCGCATCGCCTGCCTTTAATGAAAGTGAGCAGGAAAGACCATCTATCGACTTGTGAGGAAGAAAATGCTTATTCATGATGTAACAGAAAGGAAAAAAGACGTCAGCAAGTAAAATGCTTAGTCTCCTGAGTTTCCTTAAGGAGGAAACATATTCCGACTTTAATACACTACGTAATGTCCTCGGTTTCAGTAAGAACGCACACAGCCCTTTATATAAGATACTCAACCGCGCTGTAAAAGAGGGTTTCATTATCAAGCATGAAATCCCTGGTATAAAACAAAAAATAACCATATGGGGAATAACAATGCAGGGGCTCGCAATGGTAGTCACTGCTGATGATCACGTTTTTCCGGGTTATTTCGAACCTGGAAAACTCAGGTACTGGACTCTTGAGCACCGGCTCCTTAACCAGCGTGTGCGAATCGCCCTTGAGGAAAAGGGCGGGAAGAACTGGATTAATGGTGATCGGAGCGAATTTAAGGCGCGTTATCCGGGCGTTCGTCATCGCCCCGATGGAATTATTACGTTAAACAGCGGGGCTGTTGTCGCAGTAGAAACCGAACGCTCCCTTAAAACACGCGCCCGCTACATCAACATTATTAACAGTCATCTGGCCGCCAGTGATGCCGGACGCTGGCACTATGCCATGTACGTTGCGCCGGATGAGAGGATTAAAACCGCCCTCATGAGGCTTTTTGACAGCATTAAAACGGTCGTCAGAAACAGTGTTCCCGTGCCTTTTGAAGGTAAGAACCGGGAAATGTTTCTTTTCCGCACCATCGAAGAACTGGAAAAATCAGCGCCAGCTGATTAGGTGATTTATATTTTTATATAATTATAAGGAGTAAAAAATGAAGCGTGCAGTAACTGCTTTAATGCTAATCGCATCGATACACCCTGCTTTGTGCCTGGCTGATTTTTCTGGCCGTATTGTTCGCGTGATTGATGGCGATACGGTGCAGGTTCTTACCAGTGGCGAGATGGTCAGGGTGCGCCTGAACGGCATAGATGCGCCGGAGTCCTCGCAGCCCTTCGGGCAAAAAGCAAAGCAGAACCTGATTAATCTGGCCGCTCAAAAGGACAGCCGGATAGAATCCCAGGACAAAGACAGATATGGCCGCTGGCTGGGTACGGTCGTTATCAATGGCGTCAATATCAATGCCGAGCAGGTTAAAGCCGGTATGGCGTGGGCTTACCGTTATCACGGCCGCGCCAGTGATGAAAATATGTTAAGGATTGAACAGGAGGCCAGACAGCATAGAATCGGGTTGTGGTCTGCATCAAATCCGGTTGAGCCTTGGAAGTGGCGCAACCAACACAAATAGAATCGTATAATTATATAATTCTATTTTTACGTTTTTAGCTGATAGGCGAGGGAGCTATGTTTTTAACAAAATTTCATCCACTGACGCATAAAGTCGATGCGTTGATCATTCGTGACCTGAAACAGTCGATGCCTGTGAAATACTGGTTATTTCGCCTCGCGGAGTGGGCGGCACGTATTGGGATTCTGGGCTTTATTTGCGTCTTTATCTGTTATTTTGCGATGGGAGCCCTTATACAGCACGCAGGCGAACCGGTGCCGCCATCGCTGGCCGAGGTATCAGCAAGAGCAATCATCGCGCTGCTGATACTTTTTATGGTGGGTACGATTACACGGGGAGCCCTGTTTTCCGACCTGGAGAAGAGAGTGAATGAGAAGAAGTGGCTGAACGATATGCAGTGAGGCCATCACCCGGCATAGATGCCGGGTGACCTGATGTGTCAGTGATGTTTTTTCCAGAACTCTTGGTAAGCTTCAAACAGCTCGCCATGCTTCATATCATTAGCCGCAGCAATCGAGCGAAACTCGCGTTTCAGCTCCATATCAATATACAGATTCAGCTGGGCTTTGCGCCCGTCGGCGCTTTTACGAGTCGGGTTAAAGCCGTGTTCGGTGTCCTGCTGGCTCGGTGGCTCGCCTTTGGTGTTGCGGGGTTTTGCTGGTACGTTCGCCATAATGTCACCTCCTAGATAAATATAATTATATTATTATATGCTATTGCGTCAGTGTTGTCAGTCTGTCGATAACGCCCTGCACAACGTCATCAGCTTTCTGACGAGGACCAGGAAAAGGAGACTCAGTAAGCGCCAGCCCCTTATCCTGTGCCTGACTGAACGATGTCAGAAACGGGATAGCACCAGGAATGACCGGCACACCGCACGGCTGCAAATATTCTACGGCAGCTCGATATTCACTCTCACTCTCACTGACCCCCGCAAAAACCACCGCCATTTTGTCTGTTGAATGCCCCTTGTTTCGCAAAGCGTTAACAGTCGTCACAGTCGTTCTGAGATCATCCACGCTAAACCCTGTAGGCAGAACCAGCAGATCAACAATGTCGATAAGGCTGAGTAGTGATTTGGTGGCATATGCCGCACTGTCTATGACAATCAAATCCCACTGGCCTGACTCAATCTGTTTCTTGGCCTGAGAAACGGTGCCGCAGCCCTGGATGGTTACCGGCGGTTCAAAGCCATTACGTAAACGGCGTTGCCCCCAGTCAAGAAACGACCCCTGATCGATATCCATGTCCAGGCCGAGGACACCCCACCCCGCTTTGGTGTATTCAGTCGCGATCGCGCGTGACATCGAGGACTTTTTCACGCCCCCTTTCCCGTTAGCAAGAGCTATAACCGCTGTCATAGAACCCCCTATATAAATATTTTTATAGAAAAATATACCGTTATCGAAAGTGTAGCGCAGCCGAATACCGGTGTAAATATAAACATATAATTATATAATTATAGGTTTATAGTTTTTTTTTATTTTGCTGCTTCAAGCTGGCACTCGCACTCACCACAGAGTAGTACGGCGGAGGGCTTCGCCCACGCATTCACACCGCATTCAGGGCAGGTGAATTTTGTCCGGGTGCCTGTACCCTTAACCGGCGGTTTAATCATTACAGCCGCCTCGTCATCGTCTGCCATCAACTCAGGGCGTGATTTGCTCACGGTCAGGGTGAGGCGGTTAATCAGATCGGTATCGTTTTCATCTGTGACGGCCAGCCAGTCATCGAGTATGTCGCCGTTAATCTTCGACATGACAGCTGCGCCGGTAGACCAGCGGTCATACCAGGAGATTGAGAAGCCATTTTTTAGCAGGTCATAGACGGCTTTCTGGAAGCGGCCACCACGAATAATGTAGTGGGTCATTTGCTGACCAGTTTTTTTCCCACCGGGTACGCCTGTATTAGATGGCATCAACCCGATATCTTCCATCTTCCCGCCCCAAACACGATCATGGTAACCGCCCCGGCATTTTTTCACGGGCGCGTAGTGTTGCCAGACGTGCACCATTTCATGTACCAGCGTTGAGAGCGTATCGGCCAGAGAACGGCCACCAAAATAATCAGGATTCATCGCCAGCTCTGAAACACTTGATTCACCTGTAAAGCGTTCAGGAGCGAAGTAACCAAAGGTATTACGGCCACGCTGTAAGGTGATTAACAAGTCAGGCAAGGATCGGTCAAAGAGCGTTGCGTTAAACCAGTCGTAGGCTTCCTGTAACTCGCTGTAGGCTTTGATGGCAGGTTTGATATCAGTCATTACATCATCTCCGTAAAGCAATTGTATTGCACACTACAATTTATGGGTTTGAAGGCTGCACGTTCCGTAACCACAATTCTATTATTCTATAATTATAGAAAGATAGAAAGTGCTCATTTGCTGCTGATGCGGTGAAAATGCGACGAACTTGAAAAATGTTAATTGTGTTAAATGGATGTTTCTTTTTAACAGAAAAATAACATGTGGTTTTGCGGGAGTTTTGGTGTCTCTGAATGGCTAAATCGTGCGTTTTGATGGCGCAACGTGGCAGACCTTACATTTATCTTATCAAAGTCAGCGATTTAACATAAAAGGCATTAACGGCACCGGTTTTTAGCGGCCGTTTGTTAAAAAAGGGGATTGGATAGACTTTTTCCCGGACTCGGTAAAACAAAGAGATTGCGTTTGTGTGGTATGCCATTTCACTAAATGGGGTAAAATTAATCCAGCATGATCACGATTACAGGCGGACATAACAATGAGCATACCTACCCTGCCAGGCTCTGTATTTTCAGTTATCGTACGGACAGCTGAATACTTTTTTTTTAACCGCAAAAGCAGGCAAAGACGCGAAGCAGAAGCGGCATCACAGTTGGTCAGCGTGCTGGATAGATTCGTTGTGGGTTGTGATGCCGTGGCCGAAGATGACGGTTACCCACCTTTTACCAATCCTGAATATCACGATTACCGTGATCGAACTCCGCAATCTGAGACAGTCCTATTGGCCGTGCCTGATATCCCTGGCAGAGAGTTATTGCCCATCAGCATCAGTGACAGAGTGCGCGTCATTGAAAGCCTGCAAAACGACACGTCCAGAGCACTGATGGAAGCACGTGAGTGTGATGACGGCTCGGGCGATGGTTTTTACGCAAAGCGGCAAGAGATTTTTTCGTTACTGGGATTTAAGGCTGTGGAACTCACACGGGAGCTGCGTTCAGCCTACCGCTTGTCACCTCCTTCCATTGAACACCGGAACAGAGAAAAACGCATTGAGGAAAAACTCAGGTACCATGACGGATTCAGCGTAAAAATACGCAGAATAGAACAGCGTATCGCCCGAAAGGCCAAGATGGCTGCTGGTAAGATCACGTAGGAGAAAAAATGGGCTTAATCGGTTTTTAAGACAACCTTTCACAGCTTACATACGTTTTCATTCCACTGAGCATCAGACCGTGCTAACTCTTTCCCCACAAAAAACCGGCAGATGTTCATGCATGCCGGAAGCTGCCAACCCCCAAGAGGAACGCAACATTCATTGCCTTTAGTCTCGGCTTCATGACAACCCCCAAGAAGAATGCAGCATGTCCTTTCGTCACACTTCCAGCTGACAACCCGCACGAAGACACCGGGCGCAGGCTGCGGATAGGCTGACTGCGAAAACTTCTCGGGTATGCGCGATGTCGTGACGCAACAATTTTGGTGAACAACCACCATGAGGCTTTGGCTGTGAAAAATTTATACCGGATTTACCAGACAACCCTGTGCGCCCCGCGCCTGTTCCTGGCGGATGTGTTGATGCTGATCGATCTGTGGGAAAAGCTACAACACCTCTTTCCTGGCGGGATTGTGCACTGAGCCGTGCGCAGCCAGTCCACTGTATGCGCGTTAGCGCATGAAAGTCGGCGCGCT
This sequence comes from Cronobacter turicensis z3032, assembly GCA_000027065.2. Classification (NCBI taxonomy): domain Bacteria; kingdom Pseudomonadati; phylum Pseudomonadota; class Gammaproteobacteria; order Enterobacterales; family Enterobacteriaceae; genus Cronobacter; species Cronobacter turicensis. Next base: position 7,631 of record FN543095.1, read on the forward strand.
ATGCTTACATATTCCCGAACTGGTAGGCCGACGAAGCCCGGCGAAGCCGGTAGTGGATCAATAGGGATCACCAATCCATCCCTTACCCTGCTAAGCCATACCCGCTAAAAGCGGCTCAGGTGCTCATGTGCGCGGTCGGAGTGGTCACGACAAGGCTTTGCCGCAGTCGTGGCGTATCTCCGCGTTAGCGGCTCGTTAGAGGCGCTTACGAGCGTGTATGAATGACTATCCGCGGTCTTTGCTGACGCATCCGGCGTTGCCGGATTTGTCCAATCCGCCAACGGCTAACAGGCAAGCTGTTATCCCTCGTCGGATTCCGGTTTAACTGCCCCGCGCTTTAGCGTGGGGTGCTATCTCTGAGGCGCTTGCGCCGCTGCCGTTCAGTTATCCACTTACTCAAGGGGATAACAGTAATGTTTTTCTTTTTTGGTTTATCTTTTATTACGTAAGTAATTAAAAGATAAACCAAAGAGTAATTGCACGGTTCCGTTTGCACTTCATGATTACTTACCCACAATCTGTACAGCGCTTATCCCGCACGTTCATTGAATATCCCCCATCGAAGCACATAACAGGCGTCGAATGTGCCTGACCTGGCCTTTTTCTGGTTGTTTTTTAGACGGTGATTTACTCAGGACGTGCGGGATCCCCGCCAGTTAAGGCGGTCAGTGGGAGCCATTTCAGGCTGTGGTCGGTGAGTAGTATTCCTTTTTGCGTTCACGAGCTGCCTGGCGCTTGGCTTGCATCCTGGCGAGTCCGGCCATCGCTTTGCGCTTCCAGTTTTCAACCCTGATAGCAATGAGGCGGCTGTCCCATGAGGTAATCATTTCCTCAGGGTCGGCCTTAAGTAGCCTGGCGCGTTCACGGTACACCTGTTTGAGCGGTATGCCGAGGATAGCGAAGAAATCCTCTGTTACCTCGATATGCTTACACGCACAACGGGCATCATAGGGATTGAACTGCGCTTTCTCGGTGATAATAGCATTGAGCCAGAAGAGGCGATCACATCCACGGCTGGCACGTGAAATCGACTTATGACCTGCGTCACTGTACGTTGCCAGACCGGCACGTTCAGCCAGCGTTTCAAGGTTATGCCGGGTCTGCCAGTCTCTTAAATCGAGATCGTCGAGGATAGCCAGCATCAGCTCGCATAACGTTTCGATACCGTATTTATTGGCCTCATTGACCCAGTACCGGTTATGCCGGATGCGTCTGCGGAGCTCGGACTTGATTTTGATGCGCCCGGCAACAGTCGCAAGCGCCTTAAGCCACCGATTCAAGAAACGACGACGCCTGCGCGAAGTGACGCTGTAACAAGGGGTCTGTTTTGCCACGCCTGTTGGGGAGGCAAGGGGTCTTAATGAGAGGGTTTGATCACTCACGCCCGCCTGTACTTATGGCGGTGCAAAAGGGTTGTGTTAGGTTATGCATTTGCTATAATCCTTCACAGGCCAGCGCCTGCTTTCGACCCCCTGATATCTGACTCTTCCGCCAAGTTGATGACAGATTTCGGGGGGTTTTTGCATTCAGGGGCTTAGCTTTCGCTTTACCCCTCTCCCTGGACGCTATTACCGGGAACGTCCAACCCGCATGAATTCTTAAGCCGTCCGTAAATTACCACGGCATTACATTATGATCAATTATCTCGCCTAAACAATGCGATTTTCCCGCCAAAAATCATCAAGTTGTATGAATCTCAATAAACTTGAGATTATTAATAACACCTTCCTACCTCACCGTAACCACGTTGTTTAAAACAGGTAACCCCTGATTCCTGCACAAATTTTTTGTGTGGGAAACAGGGGTTGGGCAAGCGAAGCGCGGCAGGCAGTTATGAGAAGTTCAGGAACGGTGCTTCAGGCATTCATTTAGCTCAGCAACCAGCTTTCTTACATCGTCGAGCTGCTCAGCCATTTTTTGGACTTCACCGGCGATACCTTCTTGCAAATGGAATCCCTCCCGATGCTGCTGCAAGAGGATTTGAGCTGTAGCATCGCTCACCGTGTAGAAATAATATTCAGGATAACCTAGGGCTTTAGCCACTCGGCATACAAACTCAAACGAGGGAGCAAAACGGCCAGCTTCATAGTTTGAAATTTTCGATCTGCTATTAACCGATTCTAAATCAACAAGTTGAGCAAGTTTTTCCTGAGAAATACCGGCGGCTTCCCGCGCTTCTTTTAACCGTTTCGGCACCATAGACCCACCCCATTTTGATTAGCCAATCATATAGGGCGCGCTCGTCCTCATCGTTTCGATATACAAACATTGCTTGAATATCTAAACATCAATGTTATTATGTTTAGAGGTTCTTGATGTTGACACACCAAAACCACTGTATAAAATTACAGTACATTTTATACAGATGAGCTATGAGTACGCGTTTTAGGGTTTCTCAACCTGAGACGGCGGAAAATGGGGGCTTGTGCCTATAAGGGAGGATCTTATGTATAAATGGTATGTTTTATACTGCAATTCTCAGGATATTCAACGCATTAGCCGCAGGGCTGAGGACATAGGTGTTGAGGTATTCTGCCCCCGTTACATTAAAGTTACGCCCCGCACAGACTGCCGGGCAGTTCGCCAGGAAGAGAAACCGCTTTTCCCCAGTTATCTCTTTCTGCGATTCGACGTTAATGTTGTTCACACCTCAACCATTACATCCATTCCGGGTGCTCATGGTTTTGTCAGCTTCGGTGCAGCACCATGCACCGTGCCTGAATCGGTGATAACAGCGATTGAGTGCGCCCGTCTTCTGGCGCTTAATCCTGATGAAGACGTTTTCGAATGTCGGAATATCTCACCCGATTTGTTGCTCAAAATTCAAGAACTCTCTCAGATACGAACACCGCTCCAACGCCAGGTTGCCTTTTCAAGGCTGCTTCAAAACCAATAAGACTTATCAAACATAACCCCTCAACACCGCCGCCTTACAAGCAGCGGTGTTTTTTTCATAGGAGTTTTCATCTCATGCCGAAAAGCGTACCAGGCAAATCAAGTACGGCAGTGATTTACATTGGCAAAGGCCGATATCAGGACCTGGCTAAACACGCCCGCGAAATCAGCTATCTGTCTGAGGCCAATATCCGACCCAGTACCTTTCTCCACTATCTGATCGACCAGTTCAGCGATCAGGCTCATTCCGAGCTGCTTAAGCAGCTGCTAGCAGATAAACAGAAGGAGTAATTCATGCGTAAACCAAGCTATCACGTGTATGTCACACAAGAAGTTCCCACCGGCGAGAACGGCGAAAAAAGCACGTACTGGACGAAGGTCGGCGCGGCTTTTCCCCATAACGGAAAATCGGGGCTGAACATCATGATCACGCCCGGTATCTCCGTTTCAGGAAAGCTTGTACTGCTTGAGCCGAAGGATGATAACGACGCTCCGCAGGGTGCCCCCGTCAACTAACGTTGTGAGGCTACCATGCTTTCCACCTCAGCATTTCTGGCGGTGGCAATGCAGTGTGCCGCCACCGTACACCCTTCCACATCACTCGATGTGGTAAGGGTCGAATCAGGATTTAACCCCTACGCCATTGCAGAGATAGTCCCCAGGCCAGAACGGCAGCCAGGCGATAAGGGCTTTATCACTCACATGCCAACAAATAAGGAGGATGCGCAGCGCATCGTTACGCAGATAGAGGCGAAAGGCCGCCGCTATTCTGTCGGACTGATGCAGATCACCAGTACCAATTTTGATACCTACGGCGTCACGGCAAGCGACCTTTTCAATCCCTGCACCAACCTTTCTGTTTACGAAAAAATCATCACTGACTGCTATGAGCGGGGCGGCACCCTTAAACGGGCGTTGAGCTGCTATTACTCCGGCAATTTCAACACCGGGCAGCAGCCAGAGACGGCCTTAGCGAAAACAAGTTACGTGCAAAGGATTGGCTATTCCCCGGATAAACCCCGCTATGCCGTGCCAGGCACTAGTGAGGACAAGATTTCTTCACCGGCAACCCTCACAGCGGTTCCAGTGGAAGCTCCCCCAAGTCAGCAAGTTATCTGGCCTGCCACGGTTGTGCGCGGCGTTCCCGCACAGCTGCGACAGAAAAAATCACCGGCTCTTTACTACCCCGCGAAGGTTATTCGCGGAAGTCGAGACTTAACCAAAAATGAGGAAGACAAATGAATATGTTTAAAGCGCTAACCCGTGTTTCACCTTCACTGGCAGCGTTGGCGGCCAGTCCGGCATTTGCGGATGGGTTTACCCGAGCTAACACGGTTGGTCAAAAAATCGCTACAGGGCTGCATGGTCTGGCGGCTATCACGATCACCGTGGCCGTGATCTGGATTGGCTATAAGACCCTTTGGAAAGGCGAGAGCCTGTCGCAGTGCGGCTACATCATCATTGGCGGCATTTTAATTGGCGGGGGCAGTGAAATCGCCGCTCTTATTATGGGCTAAGAGGCTGCACATATGGCAAAGCTGCTTAAGGCAATGAAACGCCCGGCGGCGCTGTGGGGGGTGCCGATGGTGCCCCTGCTGGGTGTCACTGGCGTAACCATCATCGTTGCTATCTGGACTTCTGTTTCCCTCCTCCTGTTGCTCCCTGTTGAATTTCTGGTGATGAAATCACTGACCAGAAATGAACCGATGCGGTTCAACCTTATCGCCGTATGGCTGAGAGCCAGGGGAAAACCAGTAGCAAATCGTTTATTTGGCGCAACAACGTTTATGCCGGTTGAGCATGAGCCTGTTGATATCACGGAGTTTATCGACGCCATGAAACTAAATCAGAGTGCCACTATCAGGAAATACATTCCGTATTCCTCGCATATCCATCCGAATGTGATTCGCTCACCCAAAAGTGACCTCTACTGCACCTGGGAGGTCATGGGTACACCGTTCGACTGCGAATCGGAAGAGACACTCCAGATTGGCACAAATCAGCTACACGGGCTTATCCGTTCGTTCGAGGGGCTGCCGGTCACCTTTTATGTGCACAACATCCGGGAGCAGTTTACGGACTCGCTGCATAAGGAATCGGGTAATCCTTATGCCGATAAGATCAGCGAGCTCTACTATGCCTCGCTAAAAGATGCGCCATTCCGCCGGAACCGGCTTTTTATAACGGTCTGTTTCAGACCGTTTGTCGGGCTGGAAAAGGCAGAACGCAAACGCATGAAAGACACTGAAAAGCTTAAAGAGCTCGACGGTGCATTACAGGAAATGCTGGAAATCAAAAGCACCCTGGACACAGCGTTTTCGCGCTACGGTGCGCGTTCTCTTGGCACCTTCACCGAAGGTAAGGCGGTGTATTCGTCTCAGCTGGCGTTCTATGAGTACCTGCTGACTCACCAGTGGCGGAGAGTTCGCGTTACGCGCACACCGGCATATGACGTTATGGGCGCTGCGGCGTTGTTCTTTTCCGCTGAATCCGGCCAGATTAATCACGTCAGCGGCACAAGCTACTTTCGTGGGCTGGAAGTTAAAGAGTTCTCAGAGGAAACGGGAACCGGGATGATGGACTCCCTTTTGTATGCGCCATGTGATTATGTGATCACACAGTCGTACACCTGTATGTCCAGGGAAGAAGCGAAAAAAGCAATCAAGCGTACCCGCCGGTTGCTCATGAGCTCCGATGACGATGCGATTTCCCAGCGTCTCGATCTGGATGTCGCGCTAGACCTGCTGACCTCGGGAAAAATTGCCTATGGTAAGCATCATTTTTCAATCATGGTGCATTCACCGACGCTGGACAGCCTGGTTGCCGACACCAATGAAATCAGTAATGCCCTGAACAACATCGGGATAACGCCGGTTCCGGCAGAGATATCGCTCTCAGCGGCCTACATGGCGCAGCTGCCTGGTAACTACAACCTGCGGCCACGTAAAGGCGAGCTGAGCAGCCAGAACTTTGTCGAGCTAGCCGCGCTCCATAACTTCTATCCCGGCAAGCGCGATCGTGCGCCGTGGGGTGATGCGATGGCGCTGCTGCGTACACCGTCCGGCGATGGGTACTATCTGAACCTGCATAACACACTCGCCGATAAGGATGAGTTTGACGAGAAAAACCCGGCCAGCACCTGCATTCTTGGTACGAACGGTTCAGGGAAAACAATGCTGATGACGTTCCTCGAGAACATGCAGCAGAAATACAGGCGGGCAGACAGCTTTTCGCCTGATGCCAGAACCAAACGGCTTACGACTGTTTACCTCGATAAAGACCGTGGCGCGGAAATGAACATCCGGGCGCTTGGGGGGCGTTATTACCGGGTTATCAGTGGTGAGCGTACAGGATGGAATCCGTTCTCTCTGCCGGCAACCAAACGCAATATCAACTTCATCAAACAACTGATGAAAATCCTTTGTACCCGTAACGGCTCAACGATCACTCCACGCGATGAACAACGTCTGAGCGTTGCGGTTGATGCCGTCATGAGCAATGAGCCGGAATATCGTCTTTTTGGTATTACCCGACTCAGGGAAAACTTACCAGAACCGGCCACAAAGGAAGCCCAGGAGAATGGTCTGGATATCCGGCTATCCCAATGGGCGCAGGGTGGGGAGTTTGGTTGGGTGTTTGATAACGAGTCTGACACGTTCGATATCAGCAATTGCGATAACTTCGGCATCGACGGTACTGAGTTCCTGGACGATGCCAACGTTTGTGCGCCGATATCGTTTTATCTGCTTTATCGCATTACCAGCCTGCTTGATGGTCGTCGCCTGGTCATCTATATGGATGAATTCTGGAAGTGGCTGCGTGACCCGGTGTTCAAGGACTTTGCCTATAACAAGCTGAAAACCATCCGTAAGCTCAATGGTTTTTTGGTCGTGGGTACGCAGTCGCCCCATGAAATTATCAAGGATGACATCGCACCGGCGGTAATCGAGCAGTGCGGTACGCAGATCCTTGCGGCCAACCCCAGCGCCGACAGGTCTCACTATGTTGACGGCATGAAATTTGAACCTGAGGTATTCGACGTGGTTAAAGGGCTGGACCCGCAAGCCCGCCAGTATGTTGTAGTTAAAAATCAGTTCAGACGTGGTGACACCAAACGCTTTGCAGCACGTGTCACGCTCGATCTCTCCGGGATTGGCCGTTACACGAAAGTAATGAGCGGCGACGCCCCTAACCTCGAAATCTTCGAATCCATTTACCGTGAAGGTATGCAGCCGCATGAGTGGCTTGATACCTACATGGCTAAAGCACTCTGATAAAAGGAGCTCCTTATGAAAACTCGTTTTCGTGCACTTTTTTTCGTCTGCATGATGGTAAGCCCCCTGGCAAATGCCGGTATCCCCGTTCTGGTTGATGCTGACCCGATGCGCGAGGCGGAATGGCTCAAAGAAGCGCAGCGCTGGATGGAAACGGCGAAGCACTACCAGAGCCAGATTCAGGCGTATAAAGACCAGCTGGCAACCGCCACCGGCGCGCGCGACATTGCTGATTTTGTTAATCAGGCCAAAAGCCTGACAGCAGACCTTGAAAGGCTTCGTAAACCCGGACAGGCACTCAATGACCTGCTGATGTCCGGGGGGTCTTCCGGTCAGTTCGATGAGCTGTACGAGAAGTACAAAATATTCAACACCTGCAACACAGGCCAGTCCGGGAGTTATGCGGATGTCTGCAAACAGGAGGTTATCAACAAGGCTGTTCAGCTGGAGCAAACAAACGACATTCAACGGGATGTAGACAAAACACTGGCAGAAATAGACAGGCTTTCTAACCGGATCGCACTTTCGAAAGATTCGAAGGAATCTCAAGACCTTGCAAACAGCATTCAGCTAAAATCAGTCATGCTTAATACGCTGACCAATCAATGGGAAATGAGCGTAAAGGCTGCTGAAAAGCGTGAACAGGTGCTTAAGGAAGAAAGAAATAAGCAATGGAATAAGCAGCAACTGAATGCACCAACAGCTGATCTAAATAACTTATGAGGTATTCATGTTATCAAAAAAAACAATTTTAGCTTCATCCCTAGCATTATGCTTTGCGGTAATTGGGTGTAAAGAAGAAGCTAAAACAACAAAATGGTATCGGGAACATCCTGATGAATTAAAGGTTGTTTATGAAAAATGCCAAAAATCGGGAGATGCATCGGAAAACTGCAAGAACGCCAATGAAGCCCATTCTCAAATCAAGCAACTAAATGCCCCCACTCCAGATTTAAACAACTTAGAGGAGTAATCTATGAGCGCCGGTCTTTTTGTTGGTGTTGATAAATACCTCATCGGAGGAATTACAGACGCCACAAAGGGATTGATGATGTCTTACTCTTCCATGATGATGGGGCTGGCTGCTATGTCAGCCACCCTTTACATCACATGGCGCGGTTACCAGACCTTAGCAGGCAAGCTCTCCACACCAATGGAGGATGTGGTCTGGGACATCATGAGGATGGCGATCATCCTTTCCTTTGTAGCAAACGCCGAGGGTTATCTTGATGGTGTAATTGACGCAATTAATGGATTAAAGGAGGGCTTTTCAGGCAGTGATAGTATATGGCAATTACTAGATTCCTTATGGAATAAGGCTAAAGTGCTGGGTAAAACGCTGCATGACATGGATGATTCTACATATATTAAAGATGAGGGGATGACGGCTCAATTCTATGTATGGTTAGGAGTATTTGTATTGATGATAGTCACGGCCTTCGTTTCTATGGTCGCCGAGGTTATGATTTTGCTCCTGAGCATTACTGCGCCGGTATTCATATTCTGCCTGATATATGGTTTCCTTCGCCCTATGTTTAACAACTGGCTGCAAAATATTTTCGCAGCAATACTAACTATTTTATTTTCGGCTCTTTCGTTACGAATCGTAGTGACCTATTTAAATCTTGTGCTTGATAAGGCAACAAGGGTTGCTGACAATTCGGCAATTGTTGAGCTGGGCGCGCAAGTCTGCCTTGCCGGTGTTTGTGCGGCAATACTGGTTTACATCTCAGCCAAGCTGGCCGCAGCGCTGGCCGGTGCGAGCGCAACGGTATCCATGCAGGGACTTGCTGCTATGGGGATTGGTGCGGCTGCCTTTGGTGCCGGGAAGCTGGCCGGGGGCGCAACGAAGCAGACAACGCGATCTATTCGGGACAATATTCAGGGCTGGAAAGATGCCAGTGCAGGCAAACCCCTCACCCCCGGAGGCGGTGCAGGTTACAACGCATCGAAAGCGCGTAAATATGCTATCGAGCAAATGATTGCCCGCAATGAAGCCCGCAGGCTGGCACAGTCGCGGGAATCAGCAGTGAAAAAATTCAACAGTTAACCTCTCTCAGATATCGCCACCTCAATCTATGAAAATATAAACATATTTTCATAGAAAAATCAGTAAGGACATAACTTATGAAACGCTTGATTGCGCTGGCTTTGCTGTGCGCGCTTTCCGGCTGTGCCCGGAACTCACTTCCCCCTGCCTTTAGCGGAAAGGGCGAACCCGTAAACACACCTCAAATTATGGCGGAGTTAAACAGTCATGAGTGAACAGAAACTAATTGCTGAATCCCGCACCTTTGAGCAGCAAATGATTGACCGGGATAAACGCGCCACAAAAGCCGGTTTTATTGTTGGCGGTGTGGGTCTGCTGATTGCGGTACTGGCGCTCGTCGCCGTGGTCGTGATGTTGCCGCTGAAACAGACGGACGTCGAGCTGTATACCGTGGATAACCACACAGGACGGGTGGAACACATTACTCGGACATCAAAAACCAGCCTGACCGCAGAAGAAGCCTATCAAAAGGCGATGGCCGCAAACTACGTGAAAATCCGCGAGCGCTACGTCTATCCCTCCCTCCAGGACGATTACGAGACGGTTCAGATGTACAACAGCCCCGAGGTCAACAATGACTATCTGGCGTTGTATGCCGGTAAAAACGCCCCGGATAAGGTTTACAACAACGGGGCTAATACGGTGAAGATTGACATCCTGTCCAGTCAGATCACCGATGGCACGGCTCCCGATAAGGTCGCCACTATCCGGTACAAAAAGACTATCCGCCGCCTTGTTGATAATCAGACCCGTTACGAGTACTGGGATGCGCGTTTTACGTTCCACTCTGACCCGAATAAAGAGATGAGCGACGAAGAGCGCGAGGTTAACTATTTCGGCTTTACCGTCACGAGCTGGCAGACAGACCGTGAAATCCGAGGAGGTGAATGATGAACAAAATTACGCCTGTATTCCTTGCGCTGATGATGTCCGGCGCGGCGTGGGGCGCGGCGATGCCACAGGCAAGCCGTTACGATGCCAGGATTCAGCAGGTTATTTATAACCCGCAGAACGTAACCGTCATCAACACCATGCCCGGTTTTATGACCACGCTCGTATTCGACAATGACGAGGCTGTTATTGATGCCAAACCCGGCTTTGAAGAAGCCTGGGAGGCTAAAAAAGATGCTAACCGCGTGTATGTTCGTCCGCTCGCGCTCCAGCAGGGCGCGCCTGGGCAGGACGGTAATACTGCCCAGGTCGTCATCCCACCCAACAGCCAGGACTGGCATACAAACATGCTGGTTGTCACTACCAAGCGCCTCTACAACGTCGAGCTGAACGTTATCGATGATAAATCGGCTCAGCAACCGGCTTTCCAGGTTAGCTACAGCTATCCCGGAGAGGCGCGTGATAAAGCGAACCGGGAAGCGTCGGCCAGACAAAAAGAGTGGGAGCAGAAGCAACAGGAAGCCCGCATTGAGAAATCACTGAACTCGGCGCAGACGCCCCGAAACTGGGATTACACCAAATATCCGGGGCAAGGGAGTTTCAGCATTGATCCTGACTTCGCCTATGACGACGGGCGATTTACGTTTGTGGGCTTCTCTCCGGCCAAATCCATTCCCTCAGTAACTAAAGAGTTGAACGGCAAGGAACACACGGTAAACACCGGCATTCAGAAAAAAGGCGACTACACCGTCCTGGTTATCCAGGAGGTTACGCCGCGTCTGGTGCTTCGCTCCGGGAATGCCGTTGTGGGGCTGGAAAACAAAAGCTATGGCCGGGTTCAGGCTCCCGATGGTTCGACGGTATCGCCGAAGGTTGAACGGGTCGAGAAGCCTGAAAGCAATTAACTTATAAAAATATATTTATATTTTTATATGAAGGAAAATTCCATGAAAGATGAAGACCAGACTTTGCCACCTGATGAACACCAGGTGGCACCGGCGCAAGCCGGTGAGGATGTGGCGGAGCTCGAACGCGAAGCACGGGCAAAGAGAGAGGCGGCCATGCTCAACGAGCATGACGACGATGAAAAAGACCCGGTACAACCCGCGGTCAATAAACTGAAAAAGCGCAAGCGCGGAAAAATGACAGCCTTTCTGGCGCTTGTCGCGGTTGCCCTGATTTTCCTGACATGGGGCGGGAACTGGGTATACCGCAACTTTCTCGCTCAGCCTAAAGAGGAGAAACAGGAGGAGCCAGCACCCCAGACAAGTCAGACTGATTATCGCAAGCGTAATGATCTCGGGATGGCCACTGACACTGGCCAGCAGGAACAGCCCCAGCAGGATAACAGCCAGGGCAGCACCGAGGGCAACAATACAGTGGGTACGGGACAGGCAGCACCGGCAGCCCCGTTACAGCTCGATAAGGCTCGTTTCCTGGTGCGCCGTGACGGTGAGGCCTCATCTCAAGGCCAGGTGAAAACACGGCAGCAGGAGATGGCGCAGCTGTCGGGCGCAACCAGTACGGACGCCACGGCGCCCGCCCAAGCTCAGGGGCAGGGGCAGGGGCAGGGGCAGGGGCAGGGGCAACAGCAAGATGCGGCGGCGGCCACAACCGGACAAAGCCCGGCAGTGGTTCGGCGCATCCCACTTAACCCTGATCTCTATATCCCTGAAAATCGCTCCATTCCGTGCTCGCTGGATTATCGCTTCGTCTCTGACCGAGCCGGTAAGCTGCGCTGTACGATCACAACCGACATCTGGAGCGCCAGCGGTAATACCAAGCTGATTGAGAAGGGTACAACGGCAACCGGCATATACCGGACAGGCGGCGAAGATGGAATGAAGCACGGCCAGGGGCGGGCGTTCGTCATCATTACGAAACTGCGAACCAAACAGAAACCCTATCTCGATATTCCAATGGTAGATACCAGCGCCGCTGGAGCCCTGGGCGAGGCGGGCATGGATGGGTGGGTTGATAACCATTTCTCCGACCGGTTCGCCGGGGCACTGTTGGTCGGCATGATCCCCGATGTTGCGGCGTGGGCATCAAATAGTGCCGGACAGAAGGACAGAAACACGGATTACACGGAGAACAGTCGGCAGGCGATGGCGGATATGGCGAGAACCACGCTTGAGAACAGTATCAACATCCCGCCCACGCTCTACAAAAACCAGGGGGAAATTATCAACCTGATCACCGGACAGGATATCGATTTCTCCAATATCTATACACTGAGGATGAAGGAATGACGGCTACTAACATCTCTCTAGACCGCTATAAGCAACGGTTTTTTGGTGATTTCCTTGAACTCCCCGGACTTACAGAAATTGCTGTAAACCGTCCTGATGAGCTGTTTACTAAAATTGATGGCGTGTGGACACAGCACGCCGTTTCTCTCAGCTATGACGACTGCTATAACTTTGCCCGCTGCCTGGCAAAGCATCACAACGACAACATAGAGGACATCAAGCCGGGGCTGTCGGCCACGCTGGAATCTGGCGAACGCTGCCAGTTGGTTGTACCTCCGGCATGTGAGCGCGGCACGGTCTCTGCCACAATCCGAAAACCTTCGAGGGTACAAATCCCGCACCAGTCATACATTGATGCGGGATTTTATAATCGTGTTACGGGCTCTGAACAAACCGAAACGCACGATGCCGAACTAATTGAATTGTACAATACAAAAAACATTCCGCTCTTTATGGAAAAGTGCGTTGAATACGGGAAAACCATTGCGGTTGCAGGTGAAACGAGCACGGGGAAAACAACCTATATGAAAATGCTGATAGGTTATATCCCGCTTGACCTCAGGATCACAACCATTGAGGACAACCCCGAAATTACGTTCTTTAAACACTATATGAAAATGCTGATAGGTTATATCCCGCTTGACCTCAGGATCACAACCATTGAGGACAACCCCGAAATTACGTTCTTTAAACATAAAAACTATGTGCATCTTTTTTATCCGTCTGAGTCATCAGACGAAAAAGGCTCGATTGTTACGCCAGCGAGTCTTTTGCGCTGGAATTACCGTATGAACCCCGACCGCATTTTATTAACAGAGGTCAGGGGAGCCGAAGCCTGGGACTTCCTGAAAATAACAGGTTCAGGGCATGAAGGGAGTATGACGTCTATTCATGCCGGTTCGGCAATGGAAGCCATCGACGGTTTTATTACGCGCTGCTATGAAAACCCACAATGCGCACAACTTCCCTATGCCTTTATGTTACGTAAGGTGCTGGATAGCCTGGACGTTATTGTGAGTATCGATCTGGACGGCAATATCCGCCGAATGAATGATATTTATTTCCGTCCTGTACATCGAAAAGAATATTTCGAGGCCATGAAATCATGATAAATGTAAAGCACACCATCTTTATTACATCATTACTTTGCGGATGTTCATCTCCGCCGCCGCCGGTGCCGGTGGAATGGGACAAGCCAGCCAATTCCGTTAACAGCACAATGCCACAATGGGATGATAACAGTATTATCATTCCCTCAAGAGAAGTTAACGGGAAATGGTCAGCTGTAATACGTGCAACGGATTTTGACGATACGTTATGGACGCCAGCAGTTTTTTACGCCGCTGCGCATTCCCCTCGAATTGTTATCAGCACTCCATCCGGTGATAACTTCTTTAAAGCTAAAAGCTGGCTTCGCCAGCATGGAGCAAAAGGAGTTATTGAATATCAGCCAACATTGAATTGTATCGCATGCAGTGAAACGAGCATTTATTTCTCGCGTTAACATCAGATAGCAATCAGGAGTTAAATATGAAAAGAACCGTTATCTCGGCTGCATTGTTATGCCTGTTTGCCGGAGCACCATTTTATTCTTTCGCAGCTGACCCGTGCAAAGTAGCTTTTTGTATGTATGGGAAAGCAACAGGAAATAGCGGCGGCAGCGAATGCAAATCAGCAGAACGCGACTTTTTCAATATCGTCAAAAAGAACAAGCACGGCTTTCAGCCAGGACGTACATTTGATGCCAGAAAAGCATTTCTTGGCGAATGCCCTGATGCAGGGAAAGAGGCAATAAACACCATCTTATCCAAATACGGAAGAAAACGCGGAGGATAAAATGAACAACTTAAAATTAATAATCGGAATCGCCCTGCTGATTTTACTTGTAATCTGGTCATCATTTTATTTCATCGAGTACTTTTTCAAATCAATCATCCACTGAACACTAATTAATTTCGGGGAGCCAAATCATCCGCTACTTAAAAATAGCGCTATGTTCATTAGCCATATTCATAGTAACAGTCATCTTTGGAACCGTGGCGCTTTTTTACATATCTCATCTGTAACGCCGCATTCAAATCAACAAAATTAACTCACATAAAAAAGGAGTTATAAATGAACAACCAAGACTTGTTTATTAAAAATATAAATTCAAAAGAGCAGGATAGAATTTCAGTGAAAAAGATTGTGGATAATATTTCAAAGAGTGCGCATCACGGATGCGGCCTTTATCATGAAGTTTACCATGCACGTCTGTTAAATGAATTACGTAACCATACCGAATACCTTAATGCAGTCGACGCGGCTAAACTGACAGATTACGCAGCGTCTCAAGGTCTTTATATTGACGATGATTCACTTCGCGCAGCTGAAGAGGCAGAAGCAGAATGCTGGAGAGAAATACGAGCCCAGCAAGAGTAAAAAACTGGCTAATCCACCCAAGTACGAAGCCGGAG
>FN543096.1 GCA_000027065.2 Cronobacter turicensis z3032
AAAAGGCCTTCCTCGATAAAGAGCTTAAAAATACTGCGATAAAAAAGAGCGAGAAGAAACGCCTCTGAAGCGCCCGTTCAGCACAGTAATTAATGTTCCAGGGCCAGGCTGAAAGATAAGGAGCATAATCATGGTGGATGTATAAGGTACGGCAGAAACAGCAAAAACAACCGTTCAGGGGATTACCCTATGGATGCCCCTGCTCTCCTCATTGGTGGGCGGTTTGCTTGGCGGCACCGTTGCCATAATTGCGAACTGGCAGATCCATACCCTGGCCCGTAAAAGAGAAGTCAACGCGGCCGCCGACAAGGTTCTTAATGAAAAGCGCGCCGCAGAAGATAAACAATCTCAGGAACGTCTCCATGGCAGGCCCATTAAGATTTAATCCAGTGCCGCCGCATTCCGGCTGGCGGCTGGCGGCTTTAATTCCGGAAATATCTGCCTTCAGTAACCATCGGGATTATACCTGATCATGATTGATTCGCCCTCCGCGACACCACGATACCGCGCAGACGAAAATGCCTGGCTGATCACCCTGCCGGCAAAGCAGGACGGAACGCACCAGTTCCGGCCCCTGACTCTTGTGGCTATCCGAACCGTAAAGGACGTCTATTTTCCCTCGGGCATGGATGACCGCTGCCCCCGACGCCTGGTGCACTGTGACTGTGAGCTGAAACTCTACTGGCGGGGAGGTGGCTGGCATCAGGAAAAATCTTTTCTGGCGCGTTACACCATCAATCCCTATGACAACACCACCGAGCTGAACCTGACCAACAGTGACTTTATGCTGCCATTCGAACTGCGGGGGCGCGGGCTCGGATCGTGGGTTATGCAGCAGCTGGTCAGCTGGGCAAAAGTCCTGCCACCGGGTACGCCTGTAAAACCGATCAGGACGGCACCCGTCGATGAGAAGGATGTGGAAAACCACGCCCGGCGTGACCACTTCTGGCACGGTCTGGGTTTCCGCTTTGCGCCCGGCAGCAGGACGTCGCTTCCCCTGAGCGTGAACGAACTGCAACTGCCGGCAGGCCGTGGTGCGAAGCCGGATGTCGTTCTGCTGCAAAAGGGCGTGCATACACTTACTCAGGCCATTGACCGGTACAGGCTGACGATTGAGGCCAAAGACAATGCCCTTAAGGTCAGCAGAGAGGAGATCGCACGTCTCACCCGCCTGCAGCCCCATATGCTGCTTATAAGGGGTATTCGCGCCCCGTTTACGCTGCTGTCCAGGCTAGTCCATCAGGCGAAGGCAATCGCTGCAGGCAGGCTCCGTAAGCAAAAAGACCATCCCCTTCCAGAAGATCATGAAGGATAACTACGTGACCATGAACAACTATCCCGCCCTGTCGTCGCAGGCGGTATCGTTACCCGTCGCCATCGATTATCCGGCCGCGCTGGCGCTGCGTCAGATGGCGCTCGTTCAGGATGAACTGCCGAAATACCTGCTGGCACCGGAGGTCAGCGCCCTGCTCCACTATGTGCCGGATCTGCACCGCAAGATGCTGCTGGCAACCCTCTGGAATACCGGCGCGCGCATTAACGAGGCGCTAGCGCTTACCCGGAGTGATTTTTCGCTGACGTCATCCCTGCCTTTCGTTCAGCTGGCAACCCTTAAACAGCGCGCGGAGAAAGCTGCGCGGACGGCAGGTCGGGCACCGGCCGGCAGCCAGGCGCATCGCCTGGTGCCACTGTCAGATCAGCATTATGTCAGCCAGCTGCAGATGATGGTGGCCACCCTGAAAATTCCGCTGGAGCGCCGTAACAAGCGTACCGGCAGAACTGAAAAAGCGCGTATCTGGGAAATCACCGACCGCACCGTACGCACGTGGATTAATGAGGCCGTCGATGCCGCTGCTGCTGATGGTGTCTCGTTCTCGGTGCCGGTGACACCGCACACGTTCCGGCATTCCTACGCCATGCACATGCTGTACGCCGGCATTCCGCTGAAGGTGCTACAGAGTCTGATGGGGCATAAATCGGTAAGCTCGACGGAGGTATACACGAAAGTGTTTGCGCTGGATGTCGCCGCACGGCATAGGGTTCAATTTTCAATGGCAGAAGCTGATGCTGTTGCAATGTTGAAAATCAGATAGCTAAATTTTGCGCTATGTGAACAAAGCAAGGCTTTGAGGGTATAACAGGCCAGACTTCATCTAGCGCAATGTCATTATGAATATAACCGCTATTATATATTTCCTGACGATCAGAACGGTTTGGCTTCTGACTGGGCGTTAACTCAGCCTCCAACAAGGTGGTTACTTTCATAAATAGCTCGCTGCGTTCATAACAAGCGGCTACTTTCATAAGATCGCCTGACTTCAGGCACCTCTTTATTCATGAAATTTAGGCTATCCCCTTGTCATCAATGCCCTCAGGCTATCAAAAGATGAGTACCTTATGAAAGCAACCGCTTTTAAACAATCAAAAGTATGAATGCAGCCGCTTTCAAACAGTTTATGAATGTGACCGCCTTCACGCTACTGGCAACGAAAGGCGCGGCGATCGAGAGTGAACAATGAACATGATTTCCCTACCCTTTTTGGTTTCTGTGTAATCAAGATAACCAATGCTTTTTAAATCCTTCATCGCGCGCCGTATAGTTGCATTCTGGTCCTTTACCTGAGATTCCATTGCAAGCCTTTCACGCAGCCGCTTCATGGAGACATACAACGTACCGGCAGGCATACTTTCGAAATAGACATAAAGGGATTGGGGGCTGATTCCTTACGGGATAATGCTGACAGCGCTTTCAGTCCGAGTAAAACCTTATGATCATAGCGATATAGCTCCCATAGACTCGGATCTCCAACTATCTCAACTTCATTCGTTTCCATATCAAGTTGCGCACGTTGAACAAGGTGGGTTACGAGGCTGCGCTTGCCATCCTGGCTGCGAAACGAAAGAGTCACGCTAGATAGGTTAAAAAGAGATTCGCTTAATCGATTTCTGGCTCGGCCATTGATGTCGGTTGGTCTCAGACCGCACATCCTTGCGAACTCTGAGAAAGGTAGACAAATTTTGTCGGAGGTATAACCATACTTGGAGAACGCTGAAATAATCCCGATCCAAGTCTTAAAGTCGGTTGACATACCGAGCTTAGCCCCCTGGATTTTGATATTGGTGTACCCTTCCTGCCGCGCAACTTCCAGGCTTGAAAGTTCTTCCGACGCATCAATAAGAAAATCACGTTTTCCCTTCTCTTTTGGAGATACCGGAGTGAACACACTGAGGCGTAACAAAGCCACAGGCTGAACAGTTTTGTTACTGTTCGGCGTCAGTTCATAACTCTCCCCTGACTCTTTCTTTTTGATCGCAAAAGGACTTTGCTGCGCTTCAGAATTTTCCATTTATCCACATCCAGTGAGTAAAAGCAGCTGTCTTTATGAAAGTAACCGCATTTAACTTATGAAAATAACCGCCTACGTTATGAAAGTAAACGCCTTAACTATGAAAGTAACCGCCCGGCTTATGAAAATAACCGCCGTGATCGCTATTTATTTAATATAAAACAGTGATTTACAGATAAGGTGATCTCTATTGAACTGTAATGATCTATATAATGATCTGATCAATTGATCTATCAGGTGAATATGTGGATAAAGTACTACGTGATCATATGGCTATAAATCTTGCTACGTGCGTACACCCTAACACCTATCTTGAGGCCCTATACTCGTTAGCAGCCAAGTACGATTACACTTTGTATCAAGCCTACAAACCAAACGCCCATCACCTATAGATGTTTCATTTAGCCAACTAAAGTAATCATTTGCTTAAGAAAGAACATTTGAGTTAATGAGTAAAAACTCACTTACTCATTATCTTTTAACCACGAATCAACAAGATCATTCATTACATCTGAAATAGAAGCGCCTTGTCGGGCACATGCGGCTTTCAATCTCTGATGTTTTTCTTCTGCCATATTGAAATTGACGCGTTTCTGTATGCCCGATGGTTGGGCTGATATAACTTTATCTAAATCCCTGTTTTCACCGAAGGTCATAACCCGAGGTGAGGCAGTCTGCTTACGGTTCTGTTTTACTAAGCTCATAACAACACTCCAGCACACATTTACTCATTTGAGTTTATGTGTAAATGTGTATTTAATCAATTAATTTAAGGATCTCACCTGCAAGCACTTCTATCTCACCTTTGGCAGCTCCGTCATTAGTATCAAACACCGTTTCGCCATCAAGAACAGATTTCACATAGCTCTGTCTTTGTGTAATAGACGTTTTTAAAGAAGGAATTCCTGTTGCAGCGATGCTCTCACGCAGAACACCAAGCATCGTAGCTTGCTCGATTTTGCGTGTAATAAGGAAACGGCACTCAACAGGTCTGCTGTATGACTGAGCTTCCAGCACACTTATAACTGCACCAGAAGCTGAAAAATCCAATGGTGACGGTGTCACTGGAATGATAACCAGATCACTGACCATAACTGCAGCGGCAGTAATTACAGAAAGCGCACCTGCTCCATCAATGATGACATAGTCATAATCTGCAAGTTCTTTTCTTATTGTATAAACATCCTTTTCAGATGCTGCAGTGAATACGTCAAAGTTCGCTTTTTCAGCCTTGTTCCAGTTTGCAAGGCTTTGCTGCGGATCGGTGTCTACAACAGCCACACGATGTCGCTTAGCAATGCTCGTACTGACGTTTAATTGTGACAGTAGTTTTACCGCTCCCACCTTTTGGATTCAAAAACGATATTACTTTCATTTATACCTCACATTTTACTCATATGAGTTTATGAGTATTTACTGTAATGAGTTTTTACGTAAGCAGTTTAAAAGCATAAAGGAAAATGTGTAAATGAAATTATGTGTATTTACTCATATGAGTATGAGGGCTTAGATACAAATTTATCCGCCTACGGTCGGACACAGAATCAATATCCATAGAAACGCGCATAGCGATGTTTGGCTACTAGCTATGCCAGTGAAGGGACGATGGTGTCTTAAGGGGTATCTGAAGACGACGACACAGGCCCCATGGTTACAACTGTAGCCATAGAGCATCTGCGGAAACACTATAAATCATTATTTGAACTCATTTGAGTTTTTGAGTAGATGCGTATGTAGTTTCGTACGATGAAAATTGATAGTTATGTCAGCACCTACATAAGGGTGGTACTCTGAACTGAGGGCCATACTGGGAGTTACACCGTCATCTGGAGTGCATTAACCAACCGATAATCTTACTGAGAACAAATCAACAACCACGACACGATACAGCCAGCCTTGATGTGTCCTGACGTAGGTTTATCTAACGCTCATACGGAGCATCTGGATTGGGTCGCCTCTCGAACCCGTGTTTGGCGACACAATACCAGCTTCACCTTTGCGTGCCCGCAGCCTACGTTAAAGTGAATAGCGCGCCGCTATGATTCATGAGGTTCTGGGAATATTAGGAAAAGAATGACCGGGGAAAATGGTGAGCGTTTATACAGACTTAAGGACTGTTAGTCCTGGGCAGATAATCGACATGGGGATATAATGCCCGTGGCGCTTGAGGCTTTTTGTCTCATGACGTTCACGTGGTGTGTAACATTGTTGTGAGGCAGAAAGAAGAAAGCCCCGAAGGTAATTTTTCAATTAACCAACGAGGCCATCTGCATGCTTGAACAACATCAGGATAGCCTCTTACCCGCCGTAAGGCAAGGAGAAGAAGGCCATGAAACTGCCGCGAAGCACTCTGTTCTGGTGCGTATTAACCGTATGTTTAACGCTGTTGATATTCACATTCCTGACGCGTAATTCGCTCTGTGAATTACGACTGAAGGACGGGCAAAGGGAGTTCGCTGCGTTTCTGGCTTACGAATCCGGTAAGTAGCAATCTGGAGGCGGGGGAAACCCCGCCTTTTCAGAGAAGATGTTGGATTGCATTGCCACGAGCGCCTTTATAAGGGGCTGTCAGTTCAGGCTGGCAGCCCTTTTTTCTGCATATAGGCCGGTGAAGCCCGTCGGCAGGCTCTGCAGGCAGGGGTTTATATAAAGCTGATAAAAATATTGACGCCATCAAAGTTCTAATGTTGCCTGCGGGCGTTTAGCGATTATTTGTACAGGCTACGCTGAAATATCAGTGTAAGATGAAGATAAACTAGTCATCATTAATCAGGTTCTTGACTGGCGCGTCCCCGACAACAATAAGTAGATGTAAATCCTACAATTAACAGTATGTCGGAA
The DNA here is from genome assembly GCA_000027065.2 of Cronobacter turicensis z3032. Classification (NCBI taxonomy): domain Bacteria; kingdom Pseudomonadati; phylum Pseudomonadota; class Gammaproteobacteria; order Enterobacterales; family Enterobacteriaceae; genus Cronobacter; species Cronobacter turicensis. The sequence continues at coordinate 6,189 of FN543096.1, forward strand.
AATGTTATTGATGGCGGCTTATCAGTAAATCCTCATTCTTCGTTGAATTACCATGTGCCTTTTAAATTTTTGCAGCAGGCTGAATGGAACGCTAACCAGAAGGTTAACAAAACGACACTACTATTTGACGGTTTGTATCCAATAATCGGGGGGCAGGTAAGTAATAATAATTTCTTTCGTGCTTAAATTTACACTTTTCTCACTTGATAGTTCTTTTGCACTTAATGAAAATAATTAGTAGTTTTTGGTAAGTGTATAGGTTCTTTTGTTGTATTTCTTTTTGCTACTTTTACTCTATATTTTGTGTTTTTTATGGGGAAGCGCATGTTTAAAAAAAGGTGCGTCTTTATAAAAGAATTCTTTGCGGTGTGATTGTTGGTATTATCGTTATGTTATAGGTTGTGTCTTTTGCTTCACCATGCGTTTATTTGTTTTTGCGTGAATTATTTGTCGTGATCGTGTACGTCTGTATTTATGTTGTTATTTATGAGGAAATGGTATGTGAAAATTGAAATCTTTTTTAAAGTAATTTCTTTCTTCATGACGTTTATATGATGTATGAAGCGTCATCAGGCATAAATAAAAAGGCCTCGAAGGGAACTTTTCAATTAACCAACGAGGCCATCTGTACGCGTGACAAACTTAGTATAATCCTCTTACCCTTTAAAAGGCAAGAAAAACATAGCAGTTAATCGTATGTTTGAAAGTTCTGATGTGACCACTCCTAAAGCTTAATTTTCTCAGCCAAACTTCATCCTGATGGGCATCTTTTTTTGTTTCGATTAGATATTGCCAATTTTCTACTTTTCGTTGTGGGATACGTTCGCGGAAATTATATGTTTGGATCAAACAAACGAGCGGGACTGCCTGAAATCAGAGTGGTATTTATCAAGCCAGTAGAGCCTTACATAAAAAACACTAAGAAAACAACCAATCAGAAAAGAAACGCCTTACAAACACGCAGGGGGCGCTTCAGATGGAGATGTTAATCATATCAAAAATAATCTTTTGCACTAGCAAAATATTATATCAGGCCGCGCTTTACCTTACCCTTAAAACATCACACCCCACGCAAGACGTTGTCTTGCAGATTAAATCTTTAATTTCAGCTACATATGGTGAAAAAGTTTCGTCTGTAGGTAGGTTTAAGCTAAAACTATCACACAATCCGACACTAAAAGTTAACACAATCCTGATACCTGTTAGTGTCGATATGTCTCACCCATATCACACAAAGGTAGATGACGAGAATTTTCATTGAGATGGTTGTCGCATGGTGTCACACTGTCGCACATCATAGAGCCGGATTGTACTACTGTATAAGATGCCAAAGTGTTGGATTGTGCGATGCTCGCAGCCTGACTCCAGAAAGAACTTACACAACCAGTTAGCTTTATGTAGTGTCGGTTTCGACACCGTTTTAAAAGAGATAAAATCTGGGGCGATTAGCATTTACCTTATAAGTAGAATTGAACGAGAAGAATGACATCTTTTTTCTAAAGATATGCAGAACAATAGTTTTTCGGGAAATAAAAATATCTCTGTAGGCTGCAATTAATTAGCCTAAGCGTGTTTGTTTATAAATAAACACAAGACACGAAAGGGTGGTTTTTATCCAGAGAACTATCGGCTTAATCTGATCAGGAAAACCACAGCTTCGCGAGAATGTATGGCGATCATATCAACACTGACCGTAAAAATATATTTAAGAGATAATGGGTAAAGAAGGGGGAGGGCGACTGGAGTAAACGCTGAGCTTTATTCTCACTATGAATAAAGATAGCTTTACATGAAGCAGAGTAATATCATTTTTTGAAAAAAATGATAAGAATTTATCTACGGCTGAAAATTTTCGGCTATTAAACTATATGAGGCGCCCTCACTGTTTCACGGCAAAGCTTTTTTGCAGCACCGTTTTTTTGGGCAGGTAATCTTCATACAAGATTGTTAATGCTTTAAGCCTAAGTATCCTCAGTATGAACCTGCAAAACCACTTTTAAATATCGCGGCATATTCATTCTCTTTGTCATTATTTTATCATTCAAACTAGTCTGATGATAACGCAAATCTTATCGTCTAGTTCTTTAGGTGTTAGGCATGCTGCAGTCTGATGTCTTGCACTGGAAATAAAACCATACTCAATAATGCCCAACTACTAGCTTTGTTAAAAAAAAGATTGATAAGCCTTTTTATTAGTGTCTCTTTGGTTTTTTATATCGCTGTTCTTTTTTATTTATAAAGTGTAGGCGAATATTCCAGATTTAAAAAGGTGGCTGCCTGTTACATTTTTGCATTTTGGTTGTTACATATGTATTAATCATCTTCTGGCACAAAGCGGGCCTACTTAACGTCAGTAAAGCGCTATTATTCTAGTGTTCTACATCGCAATGCTTTTTTGAAGAAAGGAACTGATAGAACGCAAGCTCATTAGTTGGCATAAAGAAACCTGTGCTATATATAAATTTAAAGGTGAATAAGACCCTTTTATCTTTGGCTGAAGTAGCTGGTTTTAATGCGGGAGCTATTGGCTGGAATAGTTAACGTGATTTTTATATCAACAAGTAAAATGGAGGGGCTTAATATATTTTTCGTTTTTGTAAGCCGGTAGGTACGAGAGCGTATTCCCTTGCGCTTCCTCGCTCAGACCGTTCATGGTCTGAGTCTGCGGCGAGCCCTGCCAGCTTTTTCAGGCAGCCTGCAGCCTGAGCGGGAAGAATTCGGGCATAATCGACATATTCAGAAAGAACGTAGATCAGAGGAATGACTATGGCACGTACCACTCTGGCCGCGCTTGGCGCGGCTTTTTCATTATTCGCAGGCACCGCCGCGGCTGTACCGGCACAGGCTTTCACACCGGAGCAGGAGGCCAGCCCAGAAAAGACAGGAGCCGACAACAAACTCGACGAAGCGAAGTTTAAGGCGATGATCCGCCAGAAACTGCAGTTGCCGGAGCAAAAGAACCCCGTACCGGTCGTTATGGCAAATCAGGAAGCGCTGCTGCATGATGCAGACACACCGGCGTATGGCCCGGAAAAGGCAAAAGTAGCCGTCATTGAGTTCCTGGATTACCAGTGCCTCTACTGCTACAAAATGACCTGGGAAATCGAAAAGGTAATGAAAACGAATCCGGAAGTACGTTTCGTCTTTAAGGCGTGGACCATTTATGCCGGGAAATGGCCTTCATCGGAACAGGCGGCTCAGCGCGGCCTGGCAGTGTGGAAAGCGAAAGGTGAACAGGCTTACATGACGTATCACAACAGACTGTTCAACACCATGCACATGAACGGTGAACTCACCACAGAGGATATTGATAACGCAGCAATGGCCGGGGGCTTTGTGGCAAACAGCATACCGGATAACAGCGCCGCGCTTTCGCGCAACGACGCGCTGGCGAAGCAGCTGGGACTTATCGGGGCGCCAGCTCTTATCATCATGCCGGTGACTGGCGCGACGCCAGACAATATCACCGTGCTGGAAGGAGGCGAAACCGCAGAAGAGATTCAGCTGGCCATCAGAAAAGCTGAACAGACGTCGCAATAGTTTTACCTGTCAGGCTGCGTATGATGGCCTTTCCGACAGAATCATCATTCTTTACGCAGTGCGTCCTTCTCTCTCATTCAGCCTGAGCTCCCCTGCGCTTCCTCGCTCAGACCGTTCACGGTCTGAGTCTGCGGCTAGCCCTCCCGGTTTTTTCCGACAGGTTTTGATACCGCCTTCTGAAGCCTGAAAGGAGAAGCCGGTCACGGTATTTTTTCCGGAACATGAAAATTTTCAGCAGTCGCACACTTGCTGAGCGGTGACAGGTAGAAAATTAGCAGGCAAAGCGGTAGACTTCTGCGAGCCGGGACGCCTGTGGTGAGGTATCTGGCTGATATATTTTATATTTCTGACTTAACTGAAATTGCCCGCTCGGGACTGGTGTGGTGACCGGAAATGAGCGGATGCGGTGAAAGCCTGTGGTGAGGCTGAAGCCGGACAGATAAGGCGGAAAAACTTCTGCGTTCGTTAATGCGACCGGGCGGAGATGGAAGGACAAAAGGATTGGGCGCGTCCGTAAGACGCTCAGGAGCGGGAAAGGCAGTTGCCGGAACCCGAATGCAAAAACCCCCTGAAATCTGTACAGAAACTTGGCGGAATCTTCAGATATTCAGGGGGCCCAAAAGCAGGCTGGTAGCCTGTGAAGGATTATAACGCATGCATTACATAACACAACACCCGGCCGCCATAAGAAAAGGCCGGCGTGAATGATAATCTGATCCCCCGCGCCGACCGGCGCCACCGTGGCACCCATTCCACGGCCTGCAAATGCCATGACCCGGTTTATCTGCGTCCGGCACACTACAAACCCCTGAGTGGTGAACACGGCCGCGCGCTGCGTAACCTCATGCTGCACGATCGTAAAACGGGTCACTGGCAGGTACGCCGTCGCGTGTCTGCCGATATTCGCTTTGTGATACTGCGCCATGCCTGCGGCCGCAAACGCGCCCTTCGCCCGGAGATGCGCCGCCTGATCGATGCCCTGTTTGTGGTGTTCGTTAACGCGGCGGACCTGGCCACCGATATCATCACCCTTAATGTCTCCAGACTGGCGGAAGCCCTGAGCCCGCGTGACGAGAACGGCACCCTCATCCGTGAAAAGGCGGTGACCGTTTCCCGTGTGTCCCGGGCCATCCGGCTGCTCTGCCTGTTCGGCGTCATCGATGCGCCGGCGACCGAGTGGGACCTGATGAACGGCTGTCGTTTCCCGAAACATGTCCTACTCACCGAGGCGGGCTGGCAGCTGACCGGCATTAGCATGGACAGGCTTCGCGCCGAGCAGGAAGCGCGCCGGCAGGCCATCCGCGACGGTATGCTGCAGCCAGGCGAAACCCTGAGCCTGAAGGCCGCCCGCCGCCGCTGGTATGAGAGCTGCCGCAACCGGACTGTCCTGAGTCGCCGCACGCGTGCGCTGGAAGGCAAACAGCGACGTCGTCTGGAGCAGCTGCCGTTCGATGAGCGCAAGCGCCAGGTGGCAGAGCGCCTCTACCGCAGCCTCGGGGAGCGTGCCGGCATAGTTTCATCACAGCAGTTTGAAAAGATGGTCTGGCAGCAGCTCTATCAGCTCGAACTGGTGAATCTGGACGCACCGGCCGCGGCGCCACCTCTCCACTGACCCCGCTTTTTGATTCTCCGCTTTGCTGCGGAGGCTTCCCCACGTCCGCACACTTTCACAGCACAAAAAACACCCGAACGCTATAGCCGTTGTTACCCGTTCCGGCGGAATTATCCCGCCGTCCGCAGCGCAGATGATGTTATCCACACTTATCCGCAAACAGGAAAAAAGGTTTAGCTGCAACCAGCGTCGTGTTAGGCGCAATTCAATCAGGGGTTTCACCCCTTACTTATATTCATAAGAGAACCCTTATTTCAGCCCACTTATCCCGTGGATAATGGGGAAAACCAGAAGTAGCTCCCTGCGCTGCGCGCCGGGCACGGGACCGGTGCACAGCAGCAGGTTTAGTTACAACACACAAAAAATTGAAGTAGTTTATGCCCCGGCGGCACCATCGCCGTTCTGAAGCCAGAGTGCCACGTCCGGCCACGCTGAAACCCTCGCGCCGTACCTGAACGCAGGGAGCCCGCATCCACCCACTAAAAAGCCGCGCCCGCCCCGGGCCGAAGGCCCGGAACAGGAGCCGCTTTAGCGAATGTTGTAACTACGCCGCTAAGCGGCCCCTGAAGGGTCCGCCAAGCCGGAGATACGGCCGGACTACGTCCGTCCCACTCCGAAGGCGCAGGGAGGCGTTTACGTGGTTTTAAAGGGGTTTATGGCCTGGCAGGACGGGGGGGGCTTGTGGCATATGACAGTAAGCAGGGCCCGGCGGTTTGAAGGCAGCGCCATATGGAAGGTCTGTGAGCCGCCTTTTATGCCCTTCGGGCATGTTTATCGGGCGCAGAGGCCGCTGTCTTCATGAAGAATTCGATCATCCAGACGATTCAGATCGCGCAAAGTTGAAAATTTCATGTCCGGGGATATGCTGTGAGAAGGCATCAATAAGGACATAAAATGGACACGCTCCTGTTCCCCGGTCAGAACCGCCGTGCATGGTCTGATACCATGATTAACCTTGAAGCACGGAAACTCGTTAATACCGCAAATACCGTGGCGTCCATGCATCTGCATGACGGACTTTCGCGGCTGCAGTTTGTTGACGAGATCAAGTCAGTCATCATGAATCAGTTTGAAGCGGCAAGACGCGCAAAAACAGATGATGAGTGTATGGCCTGCATTAAAACGCTTCGTGCAGAAAATGACAGCCTTCTTGAGCAATCCCGGGCGCTGAAATCTGGTTACGCAAAGCTCTATGCCGAGGTAAAAGTCGTCAAGGAAGAAAACAAAATCATCGGTTACATCATTTCCGGGGTGGACGTCGTCATCGGCGGTATTGCGATTTTCGGCGGGATTACGATGATGGCCACCATGACACCGATGGGCGTGATTGCCGGGGCAATCATTATTGTGAATGGCGTTAACACCATTACCAAGGCAGCAGCCCGCACTTTACTTGATGATAAAAAGACAGAAGGTATTTTCGCTGACGGCTCTATGGAAGTTGCTGAGTTCCTGGGGTTCAGTCGTCAGCAGGGGCTGGGTGCCTATAAAGCCGTCACTCTCGTCAGTGACGTTTATGGCATGTACGGGCTTCGATTAAGGCCAGAGGTGCAGCGCCTCTGGTACTGGACAAGACCCGACTTTTTCAGAAAGGTCTCCAAAACCTCACGTCCGATGATGGCTCTGAATATCGCTGGATGGGGGCTTACCGCCAGCGTTGCGGTAAATTTATTATCTATCGATCCCGGCGAGAAATAAATTTCTCCAGCCGGCGGGCTTTCATACCAAGAGAAGGTGGAAACGTTGCCCATACAATTACCAGCGCTATAACAGCACTCACACCACCTGAAACAATATGGGTACGGTTGCCGGCAAGCAGTACACATAGCATTACCAGTATCAGGCCCACCGTTACCCATACTGAAACCCGAAAGCGACGGGAAAGCGCAGAGATGAGCGCGTCCATAGTGCCTCCTCCATGAGAGACCCGACTCTTCAGGTTTTCAACATCGCGTTCACTAAAGCCTGCGTTATATAAGTCTTTCTCACTGATGATCATAATCTTCTCCCTTTCCGGATAAAATTATATACAGGCTTGACGCGTAACGGTACGGATTCCGTAAATGTTTACCTTGCTTCTCACCCTGCCCGCAGCTGGCTGAACTCTTGACCGCGCTGTATGAAACTCTGACCCAGTTTTCACCCGGACACCCAATGCATGCACGGGAACCATCAAGATGAGTAGTAAGAGGCCAGCTCAGCGGGATAATGCTTATTAACATAATAAGTTGCTAACTTAAGTGGCTAAGGCATATGAAATGAAGCAGGGCCCGGTGGTTTGAAGGCAGCTTCTTCCTGGGGGAAAATGAGCCGCCTTTTATGCCCTTCGGGCATGATAATAACCGGTGTCTGAACATGGGGATGAGATGTACCAGCTGACTTATTTTCTTTTCGGGGGCGCATTACCTCTGTCGCGACCGGAGGGGTTACCTGTTGTGCTTGGCCAGTTCCCGCCCTGTCCCGGATGGCTTGATGGACCGCGGCCACCCGTTTTCGTTGTGCCTGAATTGCCGGATTTTGACATTGTTTCTTTCCTTATAATTGTTTGTTTGTCTGCGTTCACGACATGTCGGTAACTTTCACTATTTCATTTTGTCATAACGAGCCCGTGTCGTATGGTTAGTGCATATTACGCTGGCCTGTTAGAAAGCTTAACAGGTATGAATTTAATCTTATGAAAAGTAATTAATGATGAGAATACATAAACTTTCGAAAGCTTTCGATAAGACTGGACAGGTTGAATGGCCATGCCCGGCCTGTGGGCAGCTGACTCTGGAAATAATTCAAGAATCTCTCTATGAGGCACCTACCTCTGAGAACCGGGGAATGCAGGACGAGTTGTGGTTTGAGGCTGATATGTATTCTGGTGTATTTTGTTGTATGGCAAAATGCTCGCGATCCCAATGTCGGGAAGTTGTGTGCTGCTCTGGTATAAGCCGTTATGAATCTGGCTGGGAACATGAAAAGGGTACGGTATACTGGCAGGTATTCAAGCCCGTCAACTTTGTGCCAGCGCTTAACCCTTTCACAATTAAAGTTGAATGTCCGGAAGAAATCTCAGAACCGCTTGCTGCATCATTTTCGGTTTACCTGGCGCAGCCGGGTTCGGCGGCCAACCTGATTCGGATTACTGTCGAGCGTTTGCTGACAGCTATCGGCGTTCCTGAACGGAATGACAAAGGCAAAAGGATTGTTCTACATGAGCGACTCGAAAAGCATCTGCCCGACAACTATTCAGACTATGCCAGCCCGTTAATGGCGATTAAATTTCTCGGTAATGCCGGCAGTCATACACTCGACGAAGTTAAAGTAAGAGATATCGAGGATGCATTTGAGATAATGGAGTATGTTGTGAACGACATTTTCTCAAAGCGTAAAGAATCCATAGAAGTGCTGACCAAAAGACTTAATCAGAGATTCGGAAAGTAAATGTACATGCAGTCTGTCCGGGATAGAAGCCAGATCTGAGAAGGGGGTACGGTATATCTAACCGCCACACATCAACCCCATAAGAGATGGAGGGTAAGCTGACGCACCCCAATCAGTATGCACATTAACTTATTAACTTATTAACTTATTAATAAAGTAAGAGCATTTACCTTCAGACATCCCGACAGGCACTCATCGTAGCTTTAATATCTCAGACGTGAGGTGCAGAAGTCTTGCTGCATCGGGATTATTTTGATGTTTTGTAAGGCTCAGCCACAGTTCAAGAGTTCCACACGCCGCTGCATAACATGCCTCCTTTTTCTCAGGCAATTCTCGTACTGAGGCTGCGTATTCAGTAATAAGCCGCTCGGTTTCATTAGTCACTGTTTCATACGTGAAGACAACGTCATCGCTTCGCATCAGATCGCCTTTTTAATGGTTTATCAGGCCTGTAGAGAACAGGCAGACCTCTTCTGTTTAAACAAAATACACTATCGTTCCGGCGAGCAGGAGATGCCCCGCATAAACCGGATAAAAGAACCGGGCCGGAAGCCAGCGCCGGTGTTTGTCCGCCATGAGCTGCTGTGCGGCAGTCACGACCATCCAGGGAAAAAGACACGTCGGTAACGTGGCAAACACAAGTGTCGCCACAGGCATGGTGGCAAGATGTGAGGCGCCGTTGAGGGTTACCAGCGACAGGAAAACTGCCCAGCCGGCACAGTACCGAACCTGCGCTGATGCGCTGCCGGCGATTACAGCCAGCCCCACCGTCAGAATTTCGCCCTGCAGACCATAGCTTGCCGGCGACAATGGCCAGGCAAGTACCGCCAGCAGAGCTGTACCTGCGGCGAGGCCACAGGTTCCGGACTGTCGGTGCCAGGCCAGGAGTTGTGTTGTGCCGGCAAATACGAAGAGAATATTCAGCGCGTACCACGGATCGAGTTGGCGAAATGCCAGCATGAATACCGGCTGGGTTACTACTGCCCACAGCCATAACCGGTTTGCCTGAAACTGCAGACGTTCCGGCTTCCTGTTTACGTTGATGGCCCAGATCAGACTGAACAACGGGAAGGCCGCTCTGCCGAGCGCATACAGTTCCGGCCGCAGCGGGCTCAGAAACAGCGTGTTGAAGTGATCGAGGAGCATGGCCAGCATCGCCAGGAGTTTCACCAAATCCACTGCTCCGGGATTCAGCAGTGTCATTCGCTGCAGTGCTCTGAAAGGAATTTTGTGAATGGTTGACAGTACCTTCAAACGTATTCTCCTGCTCACTGCGACAGGCAGTGTAAATATAACTCTGCACCCAGTTCCAGAATATCCGCCCGGTGCATGCCGGCACTCGTATATATGCCTTTTCCATTTATTTTTCTGGCCGCAAATTCTGATTTATCGCGAAGGATCAGCATAGCCTGAATTTTGTTTTTCTTGCGAAAGATAAATACTGAAAAGATGAAAATCGTTCATAACCTGGAGCCGATAAAATAATTAACAAGAGCTTTGCTTGTTATCGGCAATGGAACTATTTACTTTACAGGTAATACCGCAATAAAACCATCAAATAAGTTCGGGCGATCTATTTTTGTGCATAATGCTGGCCGGGTAACGCCGCCAGTATGAAGGAGTAATAATGAGGCTCCATTTTCCACTGAACGTATATTGTAAATATCATTCGGTCTCTTTTTTTTTGCAGCGATCGTTCGATGAAAAAATTAATATTGTCTGGCAGTAATGAGACCTTTGATAATATTTAACGCATAACTAATGTTCAGTGTTGTCATGTTTGCGTTCAACTGTGACAGCATGCCAGCGTTGCTTGCAGCAACATACGTTTGCAGCGGTCCGGTATACTTCTTTGACGTCACCACTGTCAGCTGCACCGGAGCAGAATCCAGAGCGTCAAGCCCCGTAACGATGTCTTTCTCCGCTGCGCTGATATACACCGGCGAGCCGGCAATAACAAAGTTGTCGCCCGGATATGTGTGCATCAGCTCCGCTATCGAGGCGCAGCGACCGGGAAACGGTGGCTGCGTCGTCAGACTTTTCCATACGGCGGCAGGCGCATGCGTCATGGCATGGAATGTCGCCTCATAGGGCAAGGCCGGATCGGTGGCATGCCGCAATCCCAGACCTGCGGATATCACCCACAACTCGGTTTCTGGCCAGCATGTCATTGCCGACACAGCCCGTTTCCAGTGTGTGCCGCGGTAGAGTTCTCTGGTTGTGAATTTCGCGGCGCTGCTTTCACTGTTCAGCAGAGCCCGCCAGGTTGCCATTGCGGCGCTGAGATCGGTGTTGTGATAAGGAAACACCCTGCTTCCCGGCGCAGCTGCTTTACTGCTGCTGCACGTCGTGATGAGATGTATGGCCATGTCATATTCCACCGATGCGCGAGCCGTTGCCGGGCACACGCATCAGCTCTCCTGGTACGTTTGTACCTTTTCCAGCTGCTGTGCATGTTTTTCACGGATCTCCTTCGCGGCAGGCTGCCAGCGTTTCGCCCACTCTTCATCCAGACGCCCTTCACTCACAATTTTCAACGCGATGGCGTAAGGCGTGCGGCCCTGCTTCTCAGACAGCCACAGCACCTGGTTATCGATTTCTTCGTCCGGAATGCCATCGATGATGCCATGTATCAAATCGAGATCTTCACTGGCCCAGGGCTTTCCGCTACGCGGAAACACCAGGTCGGGTTCACGTGGTTTTTTAGGCGGCTTTTCGGCCTTCGCCTGTTTGCGTGCTTCTTTTTCTGCCGTAGCCTGACGTATCCGCTCGTTAAGACCTCCGATCGTGGCCACGGTCATGACCATATTTTCACGCTGTTCCCGCGTCAGCAGACCATCCTCACAGATAAGATCATTGAGGGTGGAGAGCAGCGTGTTAATCCGCGTCTCCGTGAGTTTTACGCCCATATCAGCCTGTCCTTTTCATTTACCGGCTGCCCTCAGCGGCAGCTCGGGTTATTTCGTCCAGTCTTCCAGCATCAGTCCCGGAACACGTTCAAATTCACGCACATTATTGGTAACCAGTACGGCGCCGGCTGCAATGGCATGCCCGGCAATCGCCGTATCATTCGGACCTATCGGGGTGCCGGCCGCGGTCAGCGCCGCCTTGATTTCTGTGGTCGCGTCCACCGCGGCCCGGTCCCACGCCAGAACGGCATCAAGCCGCGCACAGAATGCCTCAACCAGCACCGCGTGACGCGGGGAGGCTTTTTTGCCGATGGCACCGAACCGCATTTCGGCATAGGTAATGGCTGAGACGACAATCCGGTGTCCCCGCAGTACCGTCTGCTCCAGCTGCTTCAGTACCGCTTCGGGCTGTTCACGCATGATGAATGAACAGATATTGGTATCGAGCATATAGGTCTTTTTCACAGGTCAAATCGTCCTTCGTCGCTGACCACGTCGGCGCGCTCCGCCATAAAGTCCGGATCTGCTTTGTCGAGCTGCGCGAAGGAGCCCCACGTCGGGCGGACGGGACGCAGGATGATACTGTCGCCTTCCCGGATGATTTCCAGCTCGCTGACGCCCTCAAAATCCATATCCCGCGGCAGCCGGATAGCCCGGTTCTGGCCATTTTTAAATACAGACACAGTACGCATACTCTTTCCTCTTCGGATACCCGGGCAGATCTGCCCGTACAGGTGCATTATACAAGGTTGAAAATGATTTGCATATGCCTAGCATATGCCTTTTTGTTTGCTTTAATTTCTGGCAGTCGTCTCCGTCGTGACGCGATCCTGAATGGGGGGAGTTCCCCGATACCGACAGGAGTTTTGAAATGTTTAATGACATTATCCCGCTGGCACAGCTGGCATACAGAACGGAAGTGGCAAGAAGTGAGTACCGGGAAAAAGGTACCGAAAGTGCCTGGCGTAATTATGAGGACCTGTACCTGGCTCTCGGATGCCGGGCAGTGTATCCGGGGCGGTTGACTGTCAGGTGCCCGATCGCGTTACTGTTGATGGTATTGCTGGCCATCGATGCAGAGTAAACCGGCAGCGGCTCCTGACTGCGAATACAGCCCGGAAACGGGCTGTATCTTCGTAGCAGTAACAGGCCGTACGGCGGTTACTGATTTAATCTTGTTCCGTATATCCAATAACGATTTTTTCCACGGGGCACCCGGGTTCCGTGTCGACCGCTCTGTTTTTCTCTTCCTCAAGGATTTGATCTGCCTTATCGCGGAGCCATACGTACATATCATCTCCACGTTCCCTGGACGACGAGAGTTTTATTGGACGCGTTTCTATGGGTCCTTCGACTTCCCCAATTCTTCGTAACAGGGTGCCTATCACCCCTTGCGACTCGATGGGTTCACTCACGATGTAGTCCGGATATCCTTCAAACTGCTCCAGCGTCAAATCTATGTACTCACCGTCCAGCATGACAATTACATGGGCGTGAACAGGCGAGTTTTCCAGCCTGCTGCCATTCATGTAAATAATGCAGGGATGGCCACATTTATTATCCGTGAGATACTGTGCAAGACAATTACTGGCCATATCGCAGCTGCCGTGCGGAAAATTATGCAACTCCGTTTCCCATCGTCCCAGGTGACGGCACTCCTCCGGGCAGTCCCGGGCCAGCTCCAGAGCCTTACGAAAAGCCCGGACTCGAAACTCAACATCTTCTCTCACACTCTTTCCCTCCGATAAAATTATCTGACCGGCATCGATGTTCCTCCTGGCCCGTTCTCACCGGTATCAGTGTTCCTCATTCATCCGGATGGCATCCTCAATTGCTGCTGTCATTCCGGATAAAGCCGGTATTTGCTGCGCTTTTATGTCGCGTAATCTTTCCCGCACAGGCACACCTAAAAAACGGCTCACATGATCAAGGTTAAGCTTCAGGTACTGACCCCGGTTGCTGCTGCTGACAGGCGTTCTGAGGTTAAGCAACATCTGCAGAAAAGCCCTGTCGGTCAGACTGATTTCGCAGGCCCACTCTCTGACAACTTCATCGCCCGCAAGCTCGGCCCATGCTGACAGGAAAATTGACAGGTAAGGAACTTGTGACAGTTCTTTCCGGATCCGCGTTTCTTTAAGCCGTGTAGTTAACGCCAGGCGTAGCTGCTCTGCCTCCTCGGCAGTAAAAGGTTCTGTCTTATTCGTGCCTTGTGCGCTGTGCTTCCGCAGAAAATCACGCAGATATAATGCGGCCCATGCAAAGGCTTCTGCCTTACGGAAAAGACGGGAAATAAAACGTACCGTCTCCCTGCGTCTCCCTGACATCAGCTGTTGTATCAGCTGCGTGACGAGTGAGTCGATACCGATGTCTTCCTGACGAAAAAAAAGATTTCTTTCACGATAAAAGGGCAGGATGCGATCGCTACAGCGGAAAAAGAACGTCAGAAGATTGCGCTGAACCATGTCACCTGAATTTTCTGTGAGCCCAGGAGTGAGGCGCGTCAGGATATGCTCAAACCAGGTTCGGGAGGATATGCCGTTATCCGTAACGCTATCCAAAAGGCGTGCTTCCAGCGCAGAATAATCACTGGCCGCAAGCTCAATAATCTGCTGAATATCGGCGTCAGACATCACGTTCTGAGGAGCTGAAAATGAAAAATAATAGCGCCAGTAGGTACTGCTCCCCAGCCGGCGCTGATTTGTGGCCTGCTCCGCCTCGGCCGGACGCTGGCTTTCAAACATCCGCAGGTGCTCTCTGTCAAATCCGGTAATGCCTGGCAGCCACGTAAGCAGTTCCCACGGAGAAGCGGCCCTGGATGCTCCGAACTTCTCCAGTGCGGTGAAAAGCCTGTCGGTCAGTACCTTCGTCTCTTCCTCCCCAACCGAACCGTCACGACTGACAACCACTGACCACGCGGTCAGGTAATCTTCAGTCCAGGCGGCAAACTCAGGATTTACGGTATTAATAAGCTGCAGAAGACACAAATCAGGAAAATACACATAATCCCGCAGTCCGTGGTACCGGAAACGTATGGCATTGAGTGCATGGTTTACTTCCCGTGGGGTGGAAAGCCGCTCTCCGTAGACCTCGACAAATAGCGCCAGCAACCGCTCACTGTGTGCATCAGGCTCACGCCCGCTGACCTCGCGCCATATTAGGAGGGCGCTTTCACGAAACTGCCGACGCAGGGTAAAGCTCTCCGGTCGGGGAAGAGCAAATGACAGCGGGATTATTTTCTGCAGATAAAGCCGTCCGTCCGGTACCCCCAGCCCGTGTTCAACAGCATGTGCCAGCACCTCCCTGTCATAACACATGACATAGCGAAACCTGGAGAAATCAGCCACTGAACGAACCATACGTAATATTTCGACCGCCTGGGCGGGCTCCAGTCTGTCCAGATCGTCAATAACGATGATAAAACTGATCCCAAGGCCTGTGATTTTATTTTCTAAGCTCTGCGCGCAGTTCTGCTGCCGTTTTCTGCCGTTGTTGCAGGTCTGTCTCTCCCAGCGTCTCCATCACATCGGCGGCAATCCCCAATCCGGGCACGCCTAATTTACCGGCCAGACGAGCAACCGGGGCAAGCCTGCGGGAGGTCTGCTGCGCATAGTTAACCAGCGTACCGGTTACCGTCGTCACGTTACGTATATCCGCCTGAGCCGCGGTTTCATACTTCGCCAGCCTGCCCGCAATGGTCAGCAACAACGACGTTACCGGACTCTCGTCCGGAGAAATAAGCCACGGTGAAAACGGCACGATTTCGGTAGCAGCCGGAGCCTTCTGTCTGAGCCGGGCAGTCAGCAGGTTAAGGAGACTCGTTTTCCCTGATCCCCATTTGCCCTCGATACCGATAACGGTGCTGATATTTTCATCCAGTTCGCAAATGCTCCGGGCCAGCCCGTCCGCAATGGCTGAAAAACCATAGCGGTCATCTTCAGCTTTTATAACCGGCCCCTCAAAACCGGCACGTGAAAGTTCTGTTCCGGCAGCCATTTATAAATCCCCGTACAGGGCGCGCAGCTCTGCCAGCACAGGGGCAGCGGCCGGCGCGTTCACTTCGGCCAGAAATGCCGTTTCCAGCGCCAGATAGTTGTCGGCCGTCATCGAGATATGGATGCCGCTCAGACCGAGGATGACATCAGTGCCTTCCGCGCGCGGAATATACACCGACACGTGCTTATCCCGGCTGTGCCAGCCGTGCAGCACCGGTTGCGCCGCCCGTGCCTGCAGCTGGCGAACCAGTGCGCTGAACACCTCCCAGCCCATCGCCGTCACCACGCACCCTGCCGACACAATAAGACCAAAAGTGGGCGCCTCCCACTCCCTGCCGGGCAGCTGTGGCGCGCGGTTACCGCTTACCTGAACATGCAGACGGATATCACCGACCTCAGCCGTCAGATTCAGATCCTCAGTGACCAGTCCGGTCGCGGCCACCCAGGCCTTCATCTCCTGTTCATCCAGGGCCTGCGCCTTCACGACCAGCGGAAATATCAGCCGGAGCCGGTCAGGGCTGCAAATCTGCGCCAGAGCCTCATCGGGAAAGTTCTGCAGCTCAAGCGCCCCGGAGGAGAGCGGGCGAAGCAGGTACTCTGCCCAGGAGGGATCCACATGTCGGGGCATGACGGCCATAAAGCGCTGCGTTTCTTCCGGGTAGTTCTTCCCCGGAAAATCGAAGGTCCGGTTGATGTAAAAGGTGTCCACCTCAATCTTATGCGCTTCGGCATAAAGCAGCGCGTCAAAGGTGATGTTCATGAGAGCCTCAATGACCGGCCAGCTCACGTAGCCGCTGCCGTACAGGCAGGCCCGGTGAGCATGGTCAAAGAGCCAGCGCAGCTCTGCATGTCTGAGGGTCTGGCGTCCGAAGAACTCGCCGCGGACGATTTTCCTGTAGAGCGATTCACGTGTGCCGGCAGGATCGGCGTTCAGCGCCAGCGAATCGTCGCCCGGCGCCGCAGACATGAGCTTCTCCTCGATGAAGCGGCCCGCAAGGGCATTAACGGACGTGGCCTCGGCGGACGCACGGGACTTGAGGCTCTCGATCAGTTTTTTGGGAAAACGCAGGTTCAGCTGGCTCAGCATGGGAGACTCCATATAGAAAAGATAATTGATGCTATCATAGCACTTAGCTTGCTTATGTATTTATTATAAGCTTATTTTTAAGCATTGTGTGATGCGGCGAAGAGTTCTGCATGCTTTGAGACATTATCTTTCATCACACCGGCTATTGATTTTTCCTGCTGAGATCCGAAAAAAGGTAAAGTCGGATCTCTGTAACACACATGTATTTTCCCCGGAAAGTAACGGACGTATACCAGCGTGACAGCGTCATCTGACACTTTCACACATTCGATTTTCCGAATGTATGGTTGTTTTTTTTGTCTCCGGGCGTATGCTTTACGCAACCGAACAGGAGGAATAATGACCCTTACAGCCCTTAAGCTTTTCAAAAACCTGTCCGATGAAACCCGTCTGGGTATTGTCCTGCTGCTCAGGGAGATGGGAGAACTGTGCGTCTGCGATTTCTGCACGGCGTTGGATGAGTCCCAGCCCAAGATTTCCCGTCATCTGGCAATGCTCCGGGAAAGCGGTCTATTGCTGGATCGCAAGCAGGGGAAATGGGTTCATTATCGCTTATCCCCGCATATTCCTTCCTGGGCTGCTCAGGTGATTGAGCAGGCCTGGTTAAGCCAACAGGACGACGTACAGGCCATCGCCCGTAAGCTGGCATCGGCAAACTGCTCTGGTAGCGGTAAGGCTGTTTGCATCTAAAAAAAATTTGCCTGAACATATGTGTTTTTTCGAATGTATGAGGTATTCAGAATGAAGACGTTAACGGTGTTTGACCCGGCAATGTGCTGCAGTACCGGTGTATGTGGTTCAGATGTCGATCAGGTTCTGGTTGATTTTTCTGCTGATGTGCAGTGGCTGAAAGAACGTGGTGTACAGGTTGAACGTTACAACCTGGCGCAGCAGCCCATGAGCTTTGTTCACAATGAGAAAGCGAAATCCTTCCTCGACGCATCCGGCGCAGAAGGGCTTCCGCTGCTGTTGCTGGACGGCGAAACGGTGATGGCTGGGCGATACCCAAAACGCGCTGAGCTGGCTCGCTGGTTCGGTATTCCGCTGGAGAAGGTAGGGTTAGCTCCCACCAGTTGCTGTGGTGGTAATACTTCCTGTTGCTGAATATGTCAGGAGGACATATGAAATTCTTACAGAATATCCCGCCTTACCTGTTTTTTACTGGCAAGGGAGGTGTAGGAAAAACTTCCATTTCCTGCGCGACGGCTATCCGCCTTGCCGAACAGGGTAAGCGGGTTTTGCTGGTCAGTACCGACCCGGCCTCCAATGTCGGTCAGGTATTCGATCAGGCTATCGGTAACACGATTCGCCCTGTGACAGCAGTTCCTGCAATTTCCGCACTGGAGATTGACCCGCAGGAAGCCGCCCGGCAATATCGGGCCAGAATCGTTGATCCTATCAAAGGTCTTTTGCCTGATGACGTTGTTAACAGTATCAGCGAGCAGCTTTCAGGAGCCTGTACGACTGAGATTGCTGCGTTCGATGAATTCACGGGCTTACTAACAGACGCTTCCCTGCTGACCCGCTTTGATAACATCATTTTTGATACAGCGCCGACGGGCCACACGATTCGTCTGCTCCAGCTTCCCGGTGCCTGGAGTAGCTTCATTGAAAGTAATCCAGATGGTGCTTCCTGTCTTGGCCCAATGGCCGGGCTGGAAAAGCAGCGTGAGCAGTATGCTCATGCGGTAGAGGCTTTGTCCGATCCTGAACGTACCCGCCTGGTTCTGGTTGCACGACTGCAAAATTCTACGCTGCAGGAAGTCGCCCGCACTCATGAGGAACTGGCTGAGATTGGCCTGAAAAATCAATATCTTGTGATTAATGGTGTGCTGCCTGAAGCCGAAGCTGAACATGACGCCCTGGCCGCGGCGATATGGCAACGTGAGCAGGAGGCACTGGCAAATCTTCCTGCCGGTTTATCTGAGCTACCGACAGATACCCTGTTACTCCAGCCAGTCAATATGGTTGGTGTTTCAGCATTGAAGGGACTGCTGGATACCCGTTCTGAGGCATTACCGCTCCCGGTAACGAATATCCTGTACACGCCTGAAAACTTATCTCTCTCTGGCCTGGTCGATGATATCGCTCGCAGTGAACACGGCCTGATTATGCTGATGGGCAAAGGTGGTGTAGGGAAAACCACGATGGCTGCTGCCATCGCCGTCAGGCTGGCAGACATGGGATTTGACGTGCATCTCACGACCTCTGATCCTGCTGCGCACCTGAGTACAACGCTGAACGGCAGCCTCAAAAACCTGCAGGTCAGCCGCATCAACTCTCACGATGAAACCGAACGCTATCGCCAGCATGTTCTTGAGACGAAGGGAAGAGATCTGGACGAAGCAGGGAAACGGTTACTGGAAGAGGATTTACGCTCTCCCTGTACAGAAGAAATTGCCGTGTTTCAGGCCTTCTCCCGTGTAATTCGTGAAGCGGGTAAGCGCTTTGTTGTCATGGATACCGCCCCTACCGGACACACGCTGCTGTTGCTGGATGCGACCGGGGCTTACCACCGAGAGATTGCCAAAAAAAATGGGGAGTAAAGGTCATTTTACTACCCCCATGATGCAGCTTCAGGACCCGGATAGAACCAAAGTTCTGCTGGTTACGCTTCCTGAAACCACACCGGTCCTGGAAGCGGCAAACCTGCAGGCTGACCTTGAAAGAGCGGGGATTCATCCGTGGGGCTGGATTATCAATAACAGCCTTTCCATTGCGGATACGCGTTCTCCGTTGCTTTGTCAGCGTGCTCATCAGGAATTGCCTCAGATTGAGGCTGTTAAGGATCAGCATGCTGACCGTATAGCGCTTGTTCCGGTGCTGGCGTCAGAGCCCGCCGGTATTGAAAAGCTCAGAGAGTTGATGAGCTAATTTTTTGACATATACAGGGCGACAAAGTCGCCCTGTCAGGAGGTTTTATGTTACTGGCAGGCGCTATTTTTGTCCTGACCATTGTTTTGGTTATCTGGCAACCAAAGGGATTAGGGATCGGCTGGAGTGCAATGCTGGGCGCGGGACTGGCTCTGATATCTGGCGTTGTGCATGTGGGCGATATTCCGGTGGTGTGGAATATCGTCTGGAACGCGACGGCGACCTTTATTGCCGTAATTATTATCAGCCTGCTGCTTGATGAGTCCGGCTTTTTCGAATGGGCGGCATTGCATGTTTCGCGCTGGGGTAACGGTCGTGGCCGTTTGCTCTTTACGTATATCGTTCTGCTTGGTGCAGCGGTGGCGGCACTGTTTGCCAACGATGGTGCGGCACTTATTCTGACGCCGATAGTCATCGCCATGCTGCTGGCATTAGGGTTCAGCAAAGGCACGACACTGGCATTCGTCATGGCTGCCGGGTTTATTGCCGATACATCCAGCCTGCCGCTTATCGTGTCCAACCTGGTTAACATCGTTTCTGCAGACTTCTTTGGACTGGGCTTCACCGAGTATGCGTCGGTAATGGTGCCGGTGGATATTGCAGCCATTGTTGCCACGCTGGTTATGCTGCATCTGTTCTTCCGCAAGAATATCCCACCGACTTACGACCTGTCTCTTCTGAAAGCACCGGCAAAAGCGATTAAAGATCTGGCAACCTTCAGAACCGGCTGGATAGTTTTAATACTTCTGCTGGTTGGGTTCTTTGTCCTTGAGCCGCTCGGTATTCCCGTTAGCGCGATTGCGGCTGTTGGCGCTGTGATCCTGTTTGCAGTAGCTAAACGAGGCCATGCCATTAACACTGGCAAAGTGCTGCGCGGCGCGCCATGGCAGATCGTCATCTTCTCATTGGGGATGTACCTGGTGGTCTACGGTCTGCGCAACGCCGGGCTAACCGAATACCTTTCAGGTGTGCTGAATGTACTGGCGGATAAAGGACTCTGGGCTGCGACGCTGGGTACTGGCTTCCTGACGGCCTTCCTGTCTTCCATCATGAACAACATGCCTACCGTGCTGGTTGGCGCTCTTTCTATCGATGGAAGCACCGCAACAGGCGTTATCAAAGAAGCGATGATCTACGCCAACGTGATTGGCTGCGATCTGGGACCTAAAATTACACCTATTGGTAGCCTGGCAACGCTGCTCTGGCTGCATGTCCTTTCACAGAAGAATATGACCATCACCTGGGGATACTATTTCCGCACCGGGATCGTTATGACTCTGCCTGTGCTGTTTGTAACGCTGGCAGCGCTGGCGTTACGTCTCTCTTTCACTTTGTAATGAGATACTGATATGAGCAACATCACCATTTATCACAACCCGGCCTGCGGCACGTCGCGTAATACGCTGGAGATGATCCGCAACAGTGGTAATGAACCGACCGTTATTCATTACCTTGAAAATCCACCGTCACGCGATGAGCTGGTCAAACTCATTGCAGATATGGGCATTTCAGTCCGGGCTTTGCTGCGCAAAAACGTCGAGCCTTATGAAGAACTGGGGCTTGCGGAAGATAAGTTTACTGACGATCAGTTAATCGATTTTATGCTTCAGCATCCGATCCTGATTAACCGTCCGATTGTGGTGACACCGTTGGGAACGCGTCTGTGCCGCCCTTCCGAAGTGGTACTGGATATTCTTCCGGATGCGCAAAAAGGCGCATTTGCTAAGGAAGACGGCGAGAAAGTAGTAGATGAGGCAGGGAAACGGCTGAAATAACCGAAAGGGGGCGATGCCCCCTTTCTCCTGCCTCAGCGTCCGGGTACCGGACTGTCCGGCAGCGTACAGCTCCCTTTTCCCAGCTGACACTGCAGCAACACCGTGTCCAGCCAGCGGCCATGCTTGAAACCGATGTCCTTCAGCGTGCCGATTTCAGTAAATCCGGAGCGAAGATGCAGCGCTACAGACGCGACGTTCGCACAGTCCCCCACAACCGCTATCATCTGGCGGTATCCCTGAGACCGGGCCCATGTTAAGGCATGATCGAGTAAGGCTTTTCCACCCCCCTGCAGGGCGATATACCAGGGAAATCCACGTGACTGAACGTTTTTCACCCGGGCAAGCATTTCCTGCGTGTTCGGGGGGGGCCGTCTCGAAGCTGCCTGTGCCGTGCAGGACATGATGGGCGTAAAAGCGGCGTATGGCGGGAATGTGCTGCTCTTCAGCATTGATAATGTGCATTGTATAACTCCTGTGACGTTGACTGACACACTACCGGAATTCGCGACGGCAGATTAAGCGCTTCATCTTATGACCTGTATAAGGAAATGTTTTAAGTGGAGGTGGGGCGTCGTCCCACCTGTCAGCCCGCCATTTCAGCCAGCAGGTCCACGCCTACCGGGTCGTCCTTCAGCAGTGGCGTCAGGGCAATGCGCTGTGCATAATGCCCGGCAACGTCGTCGATCAGCGGCAGTTCGCGACGGGCACGGGTGACCAGGAACGGGGAGGACGGCTTCGCGGCCGCGAGGCTGTTATTGATGACCCACGCCCAGGGTTCAATCCCGGCCCGGCGTAAGTCCTGCTGCAGCCCGGCCGCTTCCAGTACCGGCGTGGTTTCGGCAAGCGTCACGATAATGACTCTGGTCTTCTCCGGATCCTGCAGCTGCATCATTGGCGTTATCACGTGATCGTGAGCCTGCCCCATCTGGCGCACCATTTACGCGGCATGGAGAAAACATGATCGGTGTTTATACCTCTCAGAAATGAGGTACGTCACAATATATATGGAAAAATGCATATGAATCCGTCACAGTAGAAACCGATTCCCGCTAAAAATGAAATGACCTTCATCCTTTGCTGACGGGCGCATTATGTCCCGCCGCCGGGAAGCCCAGGCAGGCTCGTTTTCTGACTGCCTATGAATACAGCAAACATACGGTACAGAGAAATGGCAGAGATCATCATTAGAAAAATGCACGAAGAGGACTGGTGTGCAGTCAGGGAAATTTATCAGGAAGGAATTGCAACAAGGAACGCCACCTTTCAGACCGCAGCACCTGAGTGGCTGGAATGGAATGAAGGGCATCTTCAGGACTGCCGCTACGTCGCCACTGTTGATAACAGAGTGGTGGGATGGGCTGCGCTATCTCCTTTTTCCCGCCGGCATGCATACCGCGGTGTCGCAGAGCTGAGCATTTATGTCAGTACTCATTTTCAGGGAAAAGGCGCAGGCAGGGCTTTGCTCTCCGGGCTGATAAAGGGCTCGGAAGGTGCGGGTTTCTGGACGCTACTTGCTGGCATCTTTCCGGAAAACCAGGCCAGTGTTGCTTTACATCGCAGCCAGGGATTCAGGGAAGTCGGCTGCCGGGAAAAAGTGGGTGAAATGAACGGAAAATGGAGAGATGTTCTCATTCTGGAAAGGCGTAGCCGGACAGTGGGTTGCTGAAAAAAAGAATGCCTCTGTTCATCAGAGGCATTCTGTCCTGGAAGGGACTTTATTCCGGTGAGGGTGACTTCAGTTGCGGCATAAACAGCTGGCAGCACGCAACAGCTGCAAGCCCGCCAGACAGCGGAGCGGCCCAGTACAGCCACTGATTATCCCAGTATCCCATGGCCAATGCCGGCCCGAAGCTACGGGCCGGGTTCATGCTTGCCCCCGTCAGCGGCCCGCCAATAAAAGCATCAAGAAAAACAGCAATGCTGATAATCGCGGGGTTTCTGGTCGTGAGGATGCTCATAATCCAGACTTCAGGAACTGCGCGATCTGCTGGCCGAAGGGATCAGCAGCGGCGAGGCGAAACCATGGAACAAGAATGCATTCCTGAGGAATGTCAGGGCCAGGGTGGCAAATGAAAGAGATTGAGCTGACACCCAAAGCAGAAGAGGATCTGGAGGCCATCTGGGACTACAGCTTCAGACAGATCGGGGTTGTTCAGGCGGATGCATAGATCGGTCGTATAGCTGCAGTATTTGATGTGCTGGCCATGCATGATATCGGCACGCATTGTGCAGAGCTGGGAGACGATATCTGCACACTGCCGGTAGAACCGGCATACGATCTATTTTGTATCATCACATTCTATGGTTACGGTCATTCGTATTCTCAGCCAGTCTCAGGATACGGCGCGACATGCACCCTGGAGATGACCGGGGAACAGGATTCTCAAACAATATAAGTTAATTGTGAGGTCGACATGACCAAAAAAAACATTGTGTATGGACTCTTTCATTATTATTCATTTCGCTTATAAAAAAAACGCTCCCGGACGGGAGCGTAAGCCAGTGACTTCGGCGTCAAATGAGGGTCTGACAAGTGGAGCTGCGGGTTAATTCTGGGTGATCTGGCTGCGATGCTTTTCCGCCTGCTGCTGATGAATAACGGAAGATTGACCATTATTCGCCTTCTCATGCACAACAGCGGCTTTCTCATGCTCGTTCATTTCGGAAAATGATTTTGCTGTTTCGTTAGAAGCTGCTGGCTTGGATTTCATCATTTTTTTATGCATTTCAGCCATGTCCTGATGGGCAGCAGAATTGCCGTTTTGCATCATTTCATGGGACATTGCGGCCTGATCGTGACCGCTCATATCCATCATTTTCATGCTCTCCCCCTGAACTGCACTTTTTTCAGCGGATGATTGCATCTGATGGGCAGGCGCCTGGGCATTATTTACCTGGTCATGCATGTTCATTGTCTCTGCAGCCCAGGCAGATGAAGCGACAGCCATCATGGCAATAAAGGATACAAGGATCTTTTTCATGGTTGGGTCTCCGGTGTTTTCATACCCGAACAATCAATGCTTATAACAGAGAAAGCATTTGATCTCAGGGCTGGTTGATCATCACGCCAGGAACCGGGCGATTGAATTATCACGCTGTCCTGATTTATGGCGGATTATAAAAAACCGCCTCTGTTTATCGCGTGACTGAACGATGACATTTTTGTCACCTTCCGGGTTTCTCCTGAATAACGGTATTAATCCATTAACAGACGCACACTGAACACAATTTCCCGCCCCTGCTGTTCTGCTGACAGCTCGCCGCCGTGAGCATGAATGATCGACCTTGTAATTGATAATCCCAGCCCCGCGCCTTCCGTGTTGTAGAACCTTGATGAGTCTGCGCGATAGAACCGGTCAAACAAACGTTCCAGATTAGCGGGAACCTGGCCGGACATCGTATTCGTAATCATCACGTTCACACAGTCACTGTCACGCTCAAGGTGTATCGCTGTACAGGTGTTATCGGGAGAATACTTGATTGCATTGGAAAGCAGGTTACTGAAAGCACGTCGGAGCATATCGCTGTCTCCGGCAACAACGCCCTCTCCTTCAACCGTGATTGTCTTTCCTGTTTCGTCTGCCAGGGGCTCGAACAACTCACGTAATTCATTCAGTTCGGCTGCCAGATCCACATCATGTTTATCCAGCCGCAGCAGACCATGCTCTGAACGTGCCAGAAAAAGCATGTCACTGGTCATTCGTGACAACCTTTTCAGTTCTTCCAGGTTAGCGAATAAAATTTCGCGGTAATGCGAAACATCCCTTTCCTTAGCCAGTGCAAACTGCGTCTGCATCATCAGATTACTGACTGGTGTGCGCAGCTCATGCGCGATGTCAGACGAGAAATCTGACAGTTTCCGGAATGCCCCCTCCAGGCGATCAAACATATTATTGAACTCCTGCATGGTCTCAGAGATTTCCGGCGGAGCCAGATCGGGATTTAGACGCTGATCCAGGCTGTGTACGGTCATGGAGGAAGCCAGACTGGTCATTTCCCGTAGCGGTTTCAGACCAATACGTGTGGTCAGCCAGCCCAGAAAAACAGAAATAAAGACCAGACCGATATTGAACCAGAACAGCCAGGTACTGAGTTTGTCCATAAACAGGGTGTGATACCCAGTATCCGTGGCAACCGTAATGATGACATGTTTGCTTTTACCCTGTTCCGGCGTCACGGCAACCCGCCGCGAGATACTGCGGTACACGGTGTTATTTTCTTCCGTCTGGATCATATAGTCGAGAATATCACCCGACTTATTAAGCAGGACCGCTGGAACAACAGAATTTTTGGCATAGAGTTCAACAATTTTTTCATTTTCCATGTTTTTTATAGAAATGAATAAGCCATTGTGCCCCACCATCGCATCGTTTATTTTTTCTGATAATGACTTAATATCCGTTTTGTTCCTGAACGTCTCTGTTTTAAGAAACTCTTCGGTGAGCTGAAGTTTACCTGTCAGAAAATCGCGGTCCTGATTATCGAAATAGCCATTAAGGGTGCTAATCAGGATAAAACTTGATAACCACCATACCGTAAGCATCACCGCAGAAAAAATCAGGCTCAGGCGTGTGGTCAGGGAAATTTTGAACCTCACTCTTCTCTGATCTCCAGGACATATCCGGCACCGCGAACGGTATGGATCAGTTTTGGCTCAAAGTCATCATCAATTTTACTTCTCAGACGTCTCACGGCGACATCAATCACATTCGTATCACTGTCAAAATTCATGTTCCAGACCAGGGACGAGATAAGACTCCTGGGTAACACTTCTCCGGTGCGTTGCAGCAGCAACTCAAGCAGAACGTATTCTTTACCGGTGAGATGGATCTTCTTCCCCGAACGGATCACGGTCCGGCGCACCATATCAACGGTCATATCGGCGATGGTGCAGACTGTTGCGGCCTGCGAGCGTGCCCGGCGCAGTAGGGTTCTTACACGTGCAACCAGCTCCGTAAAATCAAAGGGCTTAATCAGGTAGTCATCTGCGCCAAGCTCCAGTCCTTTCACTTTGTCCCGCACGTTGTCCTTTGCGGTTAAAAACAGGACCGGTTCTTCGTGCCCGGACTCCCTCAGTGCGCTGATGATTTGCCACCCGTCGAGGAAAGGCAGCATCACGTCCAGTATTATCAAATCATACTGTCCCTTCGACGCGGCCCCGAGACCATCGCGGCCATTATTAAAGAGATCGGCCTGATAGCCTTCCTCAACCAGTCCCTGCTGCAGGTAACGACCTGTTTTTTGTTCGTCTTCAACGATTAAAATACGCTGCATGGTCAACTCGCTGATATGAAAGTAAAAATCTCACGCATGAGCTTTGGCTGTCCCCTAGCTGACCTGAGACGGAGCAAGCATTCCGAGCCACGCTACGGCGCCCAGAATGATAATCGCAACAACGAATTCTGTCAGGATGCTGTTTCGCATCAGGGCAACGCTGCGATCATAATTCCCTTCCCTGACCATAACTTCAAGCCGGGGACCCAGGTGAAACCGGTTTGCTGCAGCCAGAAGAAGCATCAGAACAAACAGAGCCGTCTTGGCAAGCAATATCCTCCCCCAGGAACTGTTGAATAAGGGAGTTAAGTTACCCTCAGCAATATACAGATAGTTGACCAGCGCACTCAGGATCAGGGCTACAACAATCACCGTTCCTGCCGTGGCAAATTTTGCCAGGGAGTCAGATATCACAATGACGCTCTGTGCATTATGCTCGTTTCTGCGCATCAGCAGGATAGCAAATGCAACCAGAGCACCTGTCCAGGCACCTGCAGCGCCGAGATGGGTCAGATCGCTCAGTAAATGGAGATAGTAATGCAGACCGTCATGCATAACGGCGTGTCCTCCCCAGGCAAGTGTAGCCAGCGCCACGCCCCCACTCATCGTCATCAGCAGGCAGGACAATACTCTCTTATTAGTGTAAAGGAACAAAGCACCGAGTGTGGTAAACAGGGCACAGAGCCTGACAATCCAGCTAATACCCACATCAGTTTCTTCTATCACCATCTCGATAACATGGATGGATAATTCTCTGAGGTCAGTTACTCCACTCATGGCATTAGATACCAGGAGCATATTAATGCCAGTAAGAATGATGCCTGTAACAACAGCAAAGGTTATAAACGACCTGAAATTAGTCAGGTTATAGGTTTCATGTCTGACACCGCTTATTCCATATATCTGAAAAAATGGCAATCCAAATATTACCATCAAATCCAAATAAAGAAGAAAACGAATAACAATCATAATCAGGTCGTTCATAATATTACTTCACTGTAAAGGTGTAATTACCGGTAATAGGGTGCGTATCTGAAGAAACCGCGCGCCAGTCAACACGATAAGTGCCAGCGGGTAAAGGCTCTCGCGGAATAATGACCATCGATTTAGGGTCAGCGCCTGGCGCCACTTTTGCCGCGACCGGCATCGGAGAATGTGATGACATGCCTTTCATACCCGTCATCGTTAATTTTGCACCTGAGAATTTCACGGTCAGATTTTCCGAGAAATTAAGCTGAATCTTTTCCGGGGCCGCTACGGCTGAATCAGCCTGTGGCACAGAGCTTTTTAATTCCGGATGGGCCATAGCAGAGAAAGCAACGCCCATAACGAGGCCACCTGCAAGAATGGCTTTATTTAAAATCGACATTTTATTTACCTGTTTAGTTGAGTGTTTTATATCAGTGCGTTAAAACCAGATTCTGGCTCCCGCCAGGAATACTACCTGATGGTCTTTCTCACCTTCTCTTTTCGCCATATCGGATGTTTTCCCGTAAAGTTGATTCCAGGAAACGCCTATATAGGGTGCAAACTCACGGCGTATTTCATAGCGCAGCCGGAGCCCCAGCTCTGTGTCAGTCAGTCCCCTGCCGCGACCCCGCGATTCATCATCCTGACTGTAGAAATTCACCTCATAGGATGGCTGGAGTATGAGCCGGTTAGTCAGTAAAACGTCGTATTCTCCTCCCAGACGAAGGGCTGCTTTTCCGCCATTACTGACAAAACCCGTAATTTCAGACTCAAAATTATAGAGTGCCAGCCCCTGAAAACCGACAGCAGCCCAGGTCCGGGCAGAAGCAGGTCTGAAATCCTGCCTGACACCCGCAACCAAATCCCACCATGGGCCAACCGCATGTCCCCAGAGTAACTGCGCTTCAGCCGCCTCCGTTTCCCCATTGCTTCGTTCACCTTCACTCTTTAGCCAAATCCGATCTGTGTCGCCTCCAATCCAGCTGTTAACACTCCAGCTGAAATTGTTGGTGTTATCCGACCGTTGCCATTCCAGTTGATCCAGCAGAACCAGATAATTAATCGCACTGTCGTGAATCGCATGCCCCTGTAAATTGCCGAATGCAGCCTTCCGGTCGGCATCGGTAACAGGCGGAATTGGCGTTCTGCTCTCAGTTACAATGGGCTCCATTGACGTCATCTCAGTGAAATTCTCATCTGCTGGCATCTGCATGGCAGACATGTCGTGCCCGGCGTGGGGATCTGCAGAGACGGAGCCCGCCGCAATAGAAAGCTGTGAGGTAAACAAACCGGCGACCAGAACAGGTATGGCCTTCAAATTTCTCTTCATTCGCATCATTCCTCCACCCGGACTTCACGAAACATTCCCATTTCCATGTGATAGAGCAAATGGCAGTGATACGCCCAGCGGCCAAGCGCATCTGCTGTCACTCTGTAACTGCGTTTTGTACCAGGGGGAACATCTATTGTGTGTTTACGAACCATGAAATTACCGTTTTCATCTTCCAGATCGCTCCACATACCATGCAGGTGAATGGGGTGAGTCATCATGGTATCGTTGATCAGCGTGATCCTGAGCCGCTCACCGTATTTCAGCAGCACCGGTGCGGCATCTGAAAACTTGATTCCGTTAAATGACCAGGCAAACTTTTCCATGTGGCCGGTTAAATGCAGTTCTATGGTACGGCCAGGTTCACGTCCGTCAGGATCCTCAAAGCGGCTTTTCAAATCCGCGTACGTGAGAACCTTTCTTCCGTTATTTCGAAGACCAATACCCGGATCATTTAATTTCGGAGAGACGCTCATCGCCTGCATATCAACCAGTGGGTTATCCGTTTCTGACGCAGGATGACTTTGCATACCCGGCATTCCGGCCATCCGGGAATGATCCATACCGGCCATGCTGCTGTGATCCATGGGCGCGGAGGATGTCCCGCTATCCGGAAGGTCAGCACCGTCCATAGACATCATCTCTCCGCTGTTATCCATGCCTCCCATCTGGCTGTGGTCCATTCCTGCCATATCATGTCCCATTCCCCCCATACCCATATCTTCCATGGTCAACAGAGGACGGGGATCGAGGGGGGAACGGCAGCACTTAACCCCTCTCTCGTGGCCAGTGTCCCTCGAGCGTAACCGGTCCTGTCCATGGATTGTGCGAAGATGGTATAGGCCTCACCCTGAGGCTCCACAATGACATCATAGGTTTCGGCAACGGCAATCCTGAATTCGTCAACGGTAACCGGGTTTACATACTGGCCATCTGCAGCCACGACCGTCATTTTCAGCCCGGGGATACGGATATCGAAATAGGTCATTGCCGAGCCGTTGATAAACCGTAAGCGTATCTTTTCACCGGGACGGAACAGTCCGGTCCAGTTTTTCAGCGGGGCCTGCCCGTTCATGAGATAGGTGTAGGTGTAGCCACTGACATCCGCGAGGTCAGTCGGATTCATTTTCATTTCAGCCCACATTTTCCGATCGGCAATGGTGGCTGACAGCCCCCTGGTATTCACGTCGCGGAAAAAAGAGCCAACGGTTGGTTTATTGAAATTGTAGTAATCCGACTGTTTTTTTAATTTTTTCAGCAGGCTGTGAGGATTTTCATCGGTCCAGTCAGACAACATGACCACATGCTCACGATCGTAAGCAAACGGTTCTGGCTCCCTGGCATCGATGATAATGGCACCGTATACCCCCTCCTGTTCCTGCAGACCGGAATGGCTGTGGTACCAGTAAGTCCCGTTCTGCTTAACCTTAAAGGTGTAAACGTAGGTATCATCAGGCTCTATGCCCATAAAACTCAGCCCCGGAACACCATCCATATTGGCCGGAAGAATAATGCCGTGCCAGTGAATGGACGTCTGTTCATTAAGACGGTTTTTGACCTTCAGGGTAATGGTGTCACCTTCTTTCCAGCGAAGAACGGGCCCCGGCAGGCCTCCATTGATTGTTTTGGCCTGACGCTCACTGCCCGTGATATTGACGGCCGTTTCACCAATGGTCAGGTCAAACTGAGTACCCTGCAGGGATGCGGCAACTGGCAGGCTCAGACTGGAACGCGCATTGAAACTCCATACGCCAAGACTTCCGGCTACGCCAGAGAGGGTTAACCCCTTCAGGAAAGTTCGTCGAGACGTTTTCAACAGCATGCGCATTCCCTTATTTAAAGTATGGTTACTGACAGAATTCGAGAACCGATTTAAATTAAATTACTGGTTCATCCACTTACAATGAATTGAATCTAGCACACCTTAAGAAACAAATTCATTACAATCGTGTAATGTACATAGCTGTATTACATTTACGTCATCTTCCCCACAGGTTGATTATTTTTATATATGATCATAAGGACATCTTTTATGTACCTCAGAAGGTAATTACACATGAATATATTAATCACGACCACTGCGTTTACAGCTTTATTTTGTGGGGCAGCTTTTGCTCAGTCCAGTGATATTGCCCATGAAGCACATCGATTTGTTAATAATGCCTCAGCCGTCAGTCATGTGAACTCCTCGACGCATGAAAACTTACCGGACAGGGTTAATAAAAACAACACGCCCTCATTCTCTGAAATGAATGAACATGAAAGGGCCATTGTTGCTCATTCATTTATGAACAACAGCGCGTCCTATGCGCATCAGAAAATGATTGAGGAACATAAAAAAATGCTGTCCGGCAGTGATGCAAATTCAAAGACCTCGTCTTCTTCTTTTAACGAACTGAATGCCGGAGAAAAAAGCCGCTCTCGTGCATGAGCAGGTCAATAATGCCGGTGCGGAAGCACATCAGACGCAGGCAAGAAAGCTTCGCGGGCTGTATTCGACCAGGTAACTGCAGGCGGGTTAGTGCTTAGCGTCAGGTGCGCAGCAGGGCTTTACTGACGGGTTACGTAGCAGGACATGAGCCCCATATTGCTCTGCCGTAACCTGTTTCAGTCCCGTTAATCATCACCGTCGGGCTGGTCATACAGTTCCCAGAGCTTCAGGAGCAAACGGGAAACAAGATATGTTACAAAAATGACGACCATCAACGGTGCTCCCGATTAACTGACAGATGACACGCCTCCTGAATGGCATTGATTATTCCATGCCCATGAACACGAAAATAGTCAGCGTCATCGACGGAAAAATCACCCGGGCCGAATACAACAGTACCATGGGATATTTTGTTGAAGTAACGGGAAAAGCCGGTGTTAAAACTCGCTATCTCCACCTCAATAAAATACTCGTTACTAAAGGGGCCAGGGTTACCCGGGGAGACGCTATTGCGTTATCCGGTAACAGCGGACGTTCATCCGGTCCTCATCTGCATTACGAGCTGGTCATCAATAACAATCCTGTTAACTCACTGGCGTTCTGGGCAGCGGCACCCGCTGATAACAAACTTGAACAGCATGCCTTTGCGCATGCCAGAGACTACGAACGATACCTGGACTGATAACGGGGCCGCGACGCGGCCCCGTCTGCCGGATTAATTTTTTTTATCGTTTTCACTTCCTTGATGTTGATGATCTCCATGCCCTCCGTGGCCGTGGAAAAGATGCATTAGCGGGCAGACCAGCAATAACAGATATGGCCAGTAACCTGCCACATGTGACCAGTGTTCGCGCAGGAGGGCAAATGCCGCGATCGCGGCGACAGCAATAAGCGCATAGGTGGTACTTTTCATACTGGACTCCTTCTGTTCGTAACAGCCCCTTCACTCAGTGTTATTTCCCGAGCCTGACACTTTTCAGACGCAACGCATTCACAATGACGCTGACGGAGGAAAGAGCCATGGCCGCCGCCGCAATAACTGGCGACAGCAGTATTCCATACACAGGATAAAGCAGACCTGCAGCCACAGGCACGCCAAGTGCGTTGTAGATAAATGCAAAAAACAGATTCTGTCGGATATTTTTCATGGTGATTTCTGACAGATGACGGGCCCTGTTCAGTATCATCAAGTCGCCTTTGAGAAGGGTGACTCCGGCACTTTCAATTGCCACATCTGTACCCGTTCCCATGGCTATACCCACGTCAGCCGCTGCCAGCGCCGGGGCATCATTCACACCGTCTCCGGCCATCGCAACCACATGGCCAGACGCTTTCAGTCGGGTTATCACTGCTTTTTTGCCATCCGGCAGAATCCCGGCTTCAACCTCATCTATTCCCAGTTTCCGTGCGACTGCTTCAGCGGTAAGCTGGTTATCCCCGGTGAGCATAACGATGCGGATCCCCGCCTGACGCAAAGCTTTAAGCGCATCCGGCGTGGTTGCTTTCACGGGATCCGAGATAGCTATCAGGCCTGCAAGGTGCCCGTCTGTGGCCACATAGATAACGGTAGCGCCTTCCATCCGCAACGTATCCGCAACGGCCTTTTGATTATCAATAACGATACTGTTTTCCTGCATAGCCAGTTCATTACCAATAACAACCCGTTGACCTTCGACATCGCCTGAGACACCTTTACCCGACGGCGCATTGAAATGAGTGACTGCGGGTATTGCGATCCCCTTTTCCTGTGCTGCTTTAACTACTGCCATACCCAGCGGATGCTGCGAGCCTTTTTCCACTGCGGCCGTTACACGCAAAAGAGATGTTTCCCCACCCGGATTGAGACTGATAATCCCTGTCACCGTCGGCGAACCTTCCGTGAGCGTGCCTGTTTTGTCGACAACCAGCGTGTCCACTTTTTCAAGACGCTCAAGGGCTTCGGCATTCTTGATTAACACCCCGGCCTGGGCTCCTTTGCCCACCCCCACCATTATCGACATCGGCGTGGCCAGCCCCAGCGCGCAGGGACAGGCAATAATCAGGACCGACACAGCCGCAATGAGACCGTGCGCCATCCTGGGCTCGGGCCCCCAGACAGACCAGATCATGAAAGCAACAACCGCGATAAGTATCACCAGAGGAACAAACCAGCCTGAAACGCTGTCAGCCATTCTCTGGATGGGGGCCCGCGAACGCTGTGCATCAGCGACCATCTGAACAATTCGTGAGAGCATCGTTTCATCACCGACTTTCTCTGCACGGATGATAAGACTACCTGTCTGATTAATGGTCCCCCCGATGACAGGGTCACCCTCCGTTTTGGTAACAGGCATAGATTCCCCGGTCACCATCGATTCATCAACGGTTGTTTTGCCTTCGACCACGATACCGTCGACCGGAATACTCTCTCCAGGTCTGATGCGGAGCTTATCGCCAGGCAGGACATCTTCCGCATTAATATCCGTTTCATGACCGTCTTGATCCAGCCGCCTGGCGGTTTTGGGGGCAAGGTTAAGAAGCGCAGTAATGGCACCTGAGGTTTGTTCCCTTGCCCGCAATTCAAGGACCTGTCCCAGCAGAACAAGCACCGTAATAACAGCTGCGGCTTCAAAATAAATGGCCACCAGGCCATCCATGTTTCTGAACGATGCAGGAAACCAGGAGGGGAAGACGGTTGCAATGACGCTGTAAACCCAGGCTACGCCGGTCCCCATTGCAACAAGGGTAAACATATTCAGGGAGCGGTTACGTAACGACATTCCGGCCCGGGCGAAGAATGGCCAGCCACACCACAAAACGACAGGAGAGGCCAGAAGTAACTGCAGCCATGTGTTGTACTGTGGCGGTACTGTATTCCTCAAAGCGGGAAACAGATGAGAACCCATTTCGAGTATCAGAACCGGAAACGCCAGCAACAACCCCAGCCAGAAGCGTCTTGTCATGTCGCGAAGTTCATCACTCGTCCCCGTGGATGCCGTAGCTACGAGCGGCTCCAGTGCCATTCCACAGACAGGACAGCTTCCGGGACCACTACGGCGTATCTCCGGATGCATCGGACATGTCCACACACCTTCAGAAATCTCTTTCTCCGCCTGGCGGTGAGACTGTTTTATCTTATCAGGGCTGACTTCATGGTGGTCGTGGTGATGGTGATGTTCACTGGCATCTTCGGTAAAATAATGATCGGGATGGGCTTTAAATTTGCTCTCACAGCTGGCGGAGCAGAAATAAAGCTGATGGTCCTGGTATCGAATGCTGCTGTGCGCCTTGTCAGGCAGGATGACCATCCCGCACACGGAACTCTCACCTTATGCAATGCGTGACTCTCGTCCGGGGATGATGTCTGCTCAGAAGCAGTCTGGTTGTTATGTTCCACTGCATTGTCATTTTTCACAGTAACTCTCCTTATGCATATCTGAAGCATTTTCTGTCTTCAGGATATGTCATGGATGCGATTACCACGAATGCCGCCGGCATAAGAGTGCCTGCTGCCGGCGTCCCGTTATCAGCCGTTCCGCTGACTATTCGATTCGCTGGAAGACTTTTTTACTGCCCTCCGGTGAGAATGCGATAACATCGTAAGCCTCTTTTCGGGCCCCCATCTCCATTCCCGGACTTCCTGCTGGCATACCGGGGGTGGCGAGACCGTATATACCCGAACCAGACTGCATGGCCTTATGTATCGTTGCCGCAGGCACATGGCCTTCAATGATCAAATTACCTACAACCGCGGTATGACAACTTCGTAGTCCAGCAGGAACAGCATGCTTTTCTTTCAGGGCTGACAGCGCCTGATCATTCATGACGTGAGTTCGCACTTCGAACCCGTCTTTTTCCATCGCTTTGCCCCACAGGGAACAACAGCCACAGTTTTCAGATTTGTACATATCAATGACTTTTTCACTCGCCATTGCAGGCAGTGACAGGCCGAGAGCCAGGGCCATTAGAACCACTTTTTTCATACTCACCTCTGTATATTATCGATATAAACCCTGACGTCAGGGTGAATCAGTGCAGAAGGACGCCCACTGGGGCGCCCTTTCAGGGTTATGACACGCTTTTTTTATGTCTGCGCAGCCAGATTAATTTGTAGGCGGCAGGAATAATGAACAGGGACAGCAGCGGAGCCGTGATCATCCCACCAATCATTGGCGCAGCAATACGGCTCATGACTTCTGAACCTGCGCCGGTTCCCCAGAGTATTGGCAGCAGACCCGCAATGATCACCGCCACGGTCATGGCTTTCGGCCGGACACGCAGTACGGCACCATGATAGAGGGCTTCATCAAGACCTTCCGGTGTGAACGTCTCTTTACGGGACAATTCCGGGTGCGCTTCAATGGCATGACGCAGATACATCAGCATGACCACGCCAAACTCTGCTGCCACCCCGGCCAGGGCGATAAACCCGGTTCCGGTCGCCACTGACATATGGAAGCCCTGCCAGTACAGGAACCATATTCCGCCAACCAGGGCGAACGGCAGGCTCATCAGGATCAGCAGGGCTTCGTCAACCCGGCGGAATGCCAGATACAACAGGATGAAAATGATCATCACCGTCATCGGCACCATCAGCTTCAGTTTCTTGTTGGCATGCTCAAGCAGTTCAAACTGTCCGGAGAATGCCACACTGGTTCCCGGTCTCAGTTTCACTTTCTCGCTGATGGCCGTCTTAATGTCGTTAACCACCGACACCATGTCCCTGCCGCGGGCATCAACATAAATCCAGCTGGCTGGCCGGGCATTTTCGGTTTTCAGCATGGTTGGTCCAGAAACGACGTTAATATCCGCGACATCGCCCAGCGTGATCTGCTGCTTCATCGGGGTCAGGATCGGCATCTGTTTCAGCGCCTGCGGACTGTTCCGGTAATCCTGCGGGTAGCGAATGTTAATAGGGTACCGGGCCACCCCTTCAACCGTCTCACCCACCATAGCACCTCCGATTGCTGAAGAGACGAACAGCTGGACATCACCTACCGTCATCCCGTAGCGGGAGGCTTTCTCCCGGTTGATATCGATATCGATGTAGCGCCCGCCCTCAAGTCGCTCAGCCAGGACAGACACCACGCCAGGCACGGTTTTGGCTACCGCCTCGATACTCTGCGCCGTCGCGTCGATATCGGACAGAACAGTCCCGGACACTTTGATACCTATCGGGCTTTTGATCCCGGTTGAGAGCATATCAATACGGTTACGGATAGGCGGCACCCAGAGGTTTGCCAGACCCGGTAAACGGACTGTCCTGTCGAGTTCATCAATAATCTTGTCAATTGTCATGCCGGGACGCCACTGATCCTCAGGTTTGAGCTGGATCGTGGTTTCCACCATTTCGAGCGGCGCGGAATCCGTTGCGGTCTCTGCTTTACCGGTCTTGCCAAATACAGAAGCCACTTCAGGAACGCTTTTGATTAACTTGTCTGTTGTCTGCAGGAGCGCTGCAGCTTCTGCCGGAGAGACGCCAGGCAAGGTCGACGGCATATACAGCAGATCGCCCTCGTTAATCTTCGGCAGAAATTCACCGCCCACCTGACTCAGTGGCCAGATAACCGTGAAAATGGACAAGGCCGCAACCAGCAGGGTTGTTTTTGGCCAGTGGAGGACCCGCAGCAGCAAAGGATGATACGCTTTGATCAGCACCCGGTTCAGGGGGTTACTTGTCTCGGCAGGAATTTTCCCCCGGATCCAGAATCCCATCAGAATAGGAATGACGATGATGGCCAGTGCGGCCGCTCCCGCCATGGAGTACGTTTTCGTGAATGCCAGCGGGCCAAACAGACGACCTTCCTGCCCTTCCAGGGTAAAGATAGGAATAAAGGACAGGGTGATGATCAGCAGGCTAATGAACAACGCGGGTCCCACTTCCACGGAGGCGTCGGTAATCACCTTCCAGCGGGTGGCGTTGTCAATCTGCTCACCCGGATGCTGATGATCCCACTCCTCAAGCCGTTTGTGCGCATTTTCAATCATCACAATGGCGGCATCCACCATCGCACCGACGGCAATCGCTATCCCTCCCAGCGACATGATATTGGCGTTCAGTCCCTGGAAGTGCATGACGATAAAGGCGATACACAGGCCAAGCGGCAGAGAGATAATCGCCACCAGGGCAGAACGTACGTGCCACAGGAACAGAGCACAGACGATGGCCACCACGATAAACTCTTCCAGAAGTTTGGAACTGAGGTTATCAATCGCCCGGTCGATTAACTGGCTGCGATCGTAGGTGGTCACGATTTCAACGCCTTCCGGCAGGCTGGCCTTCAGCGTCTCCAGTTTATCCCTCACTGCCGTGATAACGTCGCGCGCATTTTTACCCCACCGCAGGATCACCACGCCGCCAGCGACTTCTCCCTGGCCGTTCAGCTCGGCAATACCACGCCTCATTTCGGGCCCGGTCTGCACGCGGGCAACATCCCGCAGATAAACCGGCACGCCGTTCTCACCTGTTTTCAGGACGATGTTATTAAAATCATCAATGCTCTGAAGATAACCGCTGGCACGGACCATATACTCCGCTTCGGCCATTTCAACGGATGAGCCACCGGCCTCCTGGTTAGACGATTCAAGTGCCTGTTTCACTTCGGGCAGGCTGATACCGTACTGGGACAGTTTTACCGGATTGACCTGAATCTGGTACTGTTTCACCACGCCGCCAACCGAAGCGACCTCAGCCACGTTCGGGATGGTTTTCAGCTCAAATTTCAGGAACCAGTCCTGCAGAGAGCGCAGTTCTGAAAGGTCGTGTTTTCCGTTGCGATCGACAAGGGCATATTCAAATATCCAGCCCACTCCCGTGGCGTCCGGGCCGATTTCAGAGCTCACACCCGCAGGCAGTTTGCCCTGAACCTGATTCAGGTATTCCAGCACGCGCGAACGGGCCCAGTACAGATCGGTGCCGTCTTCAAAAATGACATACACATACGAATCACCGAACTGTGAAAAGCCACGCACGGTTTTTGCGCCAGGTACGGACAGCATGGTGGTGGTAAGCGGATAGGTGACCTGGTTTTCTACAATCTGCGGGGCCTGTCCGGGATAGCTGGTTTTAATAATGACCTGCACATCTGACAGGTCAGGCAGCGCATCGACCGGCGTGTTAATTATCGTCCATGTGCCCCAGATGCTGAGAAACAGTGCGCCCATCATGACCAGGAAACGGTTGGCGACAGAGCGCCGGATAATCCATTCAATCATCGTCGTCTCCTCAGTGCCCTGAATGCATATTTACAGGCTGCTCAGACATTGCTGGCATACTGTTTTCTGTTTTTTCAGGGTGGCGCATACGTTCCAGCGCGCCCGTAATATTGGCTTCGGAGTCAATGAGGAACAGGCCACTGACCACCACGGTATCGCCTTCATTCAGGCCGGAGCCAATGCCGGACTGTTGCTGTGATTCATGCAGAACGTGGATCTGTTTCGGCACAAACTTGCCTTCATCATCAACAGTAATCACGCGCTGTTCTTTGCCGGTATCGATAACGGCCTGGCTTGGTATCAGCAGCATCTCCTGGCTCTTGGTATTCAGTTTCAGATAGGCATTCATGCCCGGCTTGAGAAACTCATCCTTATTAGAAACCTGGAGACGGACCTGAAGCGTACGGGTTGTCTGATCCACGCTGGGAAGAATGTTCCATTTTTCGACATGGAATGTTTTATCCGGATAAGCCGGTACCGAAATTTCAAACTGCGACGTATCTTTCAGCAGATATGCGATAGATTCTGGCACTGCAGCGCTGATCCAGACCGGGTCCATCCCCTGAATCTGAGCCACTACTTTATCTTTCGA
The DNA here is from genome assembly GCA_000027065.2 of Cronobacter turicensis z3032. Classification (NCBI taxonomy): domain Bacteria; kingdom Pseudomonadati; phylum Pseudomonadota; class Gammaproteobacteria; order Enterobacterales; family Enterobacteriaceae; genus Cronobacter; species Cronobacter turicensis. Next base: position 45,197 of record FN543096.1, read on the forward strand.
AATATTCATTCCGGTGCGCAGGCCAAACGCAGTAATGACACCATCAATAGGTGCTTTAATGGTAAAACGGGTCTGGATTGTGCGGGTTGAACGCAGCCTTTGAATATCCTCTTCCGGCATACCAGCTAGACGAAGTCGCTCCAGAACCCCTTTTATCTGGGTTGACGTACCGCCTGTACCGGATAACAGCAGGAACTCACTTTGTGCCTCAACCCATTCAGGAATGGTGATATCGATAAGCGGAGTGCCTTTCTTCACATGATCGCCAATCGTCAGGGGATACACTTTTTCGACGAAACCGTCAGAGCGCGCCTGCACAATGACAAACTGATACTCGTTGTAACTGACATTAGCCGGGATTGTCTGAGAATAATTCAGCATTCCTCGCGTGACTTTTTGCGTTTTTAATCCCAGATTCTGAACCTGCGTTGGATCGATACGGATCCCGCCACTGCTTTTATCGCCGCTTTCATCAGCATATTTTGGCACCAGGTCCATATCCATAAAGGGAGATTTCCGGGTTTATCAAATTTGGTATCCGGTTTCATCGGGTCATACCAGAAAAGTACCTTTCGCTCCGGTGCCTTTTGTTCGGTTTGTACTGTTTTTTGTGATGAGTTTACATACTGCCAGGCAGTAACCGATATCAGCCCTCCTGCTATGAGGCTGCTGATAATTATTGCAGCATATTTTATCTTTAAAGAAGCCATACAATTTCTCGCTGAAAAATCAAAACACCTGGCATATGCGCCCGATCATTCATTCACAGTAATCCCTTAATGAATGTTCAGGCGCACTGGATGTATTCGCTCCGGACTGATAATCAGGATTGCGTAACGTTAATGCTTTTGAGTAAGGAGATATTGCCCTGCTGAATAAACGAGAAATCGACATGGTTGCCGGTTTTCAGGGCATTGATAGCGTCGTCTGCATTAACAAAAGTGAAGCGCATGGTCATTGCAGGCCAGCCCACAGCAGGGATTGCTTCGTGCGAAATGGTAATCTTTTTACTATTCATATCAATGTCTTTAACGACACCGGTGCCCTTGATAACCTGCTGTACCGAAGCATCACTGGCAGCATTCATATCGCCATGCTGATGTGTTTCAGCATGAAGACCGGCAGAAAACATGACAGAGAAGGCACCAAATAAAACGGCTTTAAGTGAATTACGCATTTTTAATTTCCTGATTAATTAAATAAATTTACTCTACCCAACCGCCACCCAGCGCGGTAAACAGATTAATTTCGTTAACCTGTCGGGAATAGGTAAGATCGAGAATGGTTTGCTGCGTAGCGAAGAGGGAACGTTCTGCATCCAGCACTTCGATGTAACTGACAGCACCACTTGCATATAATCCTCTGGCACGCTGGAGAGTTATCTGAAGTGAATCAAGATAACGCTGCTGTGACTCAAGTTGCTGGCTAAGGCTGTCGCGCAGCGCAAGCGTGTCGGAAACATCCTTAAAGGCTGACTGAATTTTTTGTTCGTAATTAACCACCGATTGTTGCTGGCGAATTTCAGCCAGCTTCAGATTGGCTTTATTCCTGCCAGCATTAAAAATAGGAATTTCAATTTTAGGGATAAAATTCCACATTCCACTTCCTGACGTAAACAGGCTTGACAGCTCCGTACTGCTTGCGGAAAGACCACTGGTCAGGGTAATGGAGGGGAAAAAGGCCGCTCGCGCTGCGCCAATATTGGCATCAGCCGCTTTCAGCTGATATTCCGCTTCCATAATATCCGGTCGCTGCAGCAAAATTTGTGAAGATAGATTTGGTGGCAATTTTACTGGTGCGATCTCCCCGCCTTTCATCCCTTTTTCTGACGGAAGTGCGCGGTACGTTCCCAGCACCAGTTGCAGGGCATTGTTTGCCTGAGCCAGATCGCCTTCTCGTTTGGCTATTTCGGCGCGGGTACTTTCGATTTGTCCTCTCGCCTGTTCAAGTGCCAGAACGTTCGTACTCCCGGTCACGAGCTGTTGCTCAACGAAAGCATAGGACTGTTCATAATTTTTCAGCGTTTCCCGCGCAATACGGAGTTGTTCGTACGCCAGTTGCTGGCTGAAATAGCTCTGTGAAACGTTGGAGACCAGCAGGATGTGTACGGCCCGACGGGCTTCTTCGCTGGCAAAGTAGTTCTGGCGGTCAGCATCACTCATGTTCTTAAGTTTGCCGAAAAAATCGAGCTCATAGCTGAGCTCCAGTCTCGCGTCGTACTCCTGTGTGGTCGGCTTGTCACCTTTCAGACCACCGCTGTATGTTATCCCGGATGAGGCATTCAGCTGGGGATAACGATCTGCATCCGTGACGTTGAACTGGGCTCGGGCCTCTTCAACCTTCAGGGCAGCCATTCTCAAATCACGGTTATTAGTCAGAGCTTCACCGATCAACCGGGTAACCTGGGGATCGACAAAAAAGTTACGCCAGCCCGTATCCTGATAGCCATTTACCGCTGGCGTCAGGCTGTTATGGGACAGTGAAAACTGCTGGGGTACCGGTGCTGCGGGCCGCTGATATTCAGGCGCAAGCGACACGCAGCCTGCCAGGATGAATATCGTGCTAATGCTGAGTAATTTTAATTTGAACATAACGCTTCTCGTCCAGGCAGACCTGGTAAATGGTTCAAATGAAGTCCAGAGTATTGATAGGGGTACTTTACCTAACGCTCTCTGTTTGCCGAGTGACAGGATAATGACAATGTTGTCATTTTTGCTGTAATCCGTTGATAACGATCGTGGGCGCAATAGAATGACATTAGCAGCCAGCCGGGGAGCAAGATGAAAATATTGATCGTCGAAGACGAAATTAAAACAGGTGAATATCTCAGCAAAGGGCTTACAGAGGCAGGGTTCGTAGTGGATCACGCTGATAATGGTCTTACCGGATATCATCTCGCCATGACAGCCGAGTATGATTTAGTCATTCTGGATATCATGCTACCTGATGTGAACGGCTGGGATATCATCCGCATGCTGCGCACTGCCGGAAAGGGTATGCCGGTCTTACTGCTGACAGCCCTCGGCACGATCGAACATAGGGTCAAAGGACTGGAACTGGGTGCGGACGATTATCTGGTTAAACCCTTTGCGTTTGCCGAACTGCTCGCCCGGGTGAGAACCCTTCTGAGGCGGGGAAACACGATGATCACGGAAAGCCAGTTTAAGGTGGCTGACCTCTCGATTGATCTCGTATCCAGAAAAGTCAGTCGCGCCGGAAACCGCATTGTGCTCACCAGTAAAGAGTTCAGCCTGCTGGAATTCTTCATTCGCCATCAGGGAGAGGTTCTTCCCCGCTCCCTGATTGCCTCTCAGGTCTGGGACATGAATTTTGACAGCGACACTAATGCGATCGATGTCGCAGTAAAGCGACTCCGCGCTAAAATAGACAACGATTACGAGACAAAGCTGATCCAGACAGTCCGGGGCGTGGGCTACATGCTGGAGGTCCCGGATGCATAGCAAACCTTCCAGACGCCCTTTCTCACTCGCTCTGCGGCTGACCTTTTTTATCAGCCTGTCCACGATACTGGCTTTTATCGCCTTCACCTGGTTTATGCTGCATTCTGTTGAAAATCATTTTGCCGAGCAGGATGTCAGCGATCTTCAACAAATCAGCACCACACTGAACCGTATACTGCAGTCCCCGGTGGATCCGGATGAATAAAAAAATAAGCAAAATAAAGGAATCAATTGCCAGCTACCGCAACGTTGCCCTTTTGCTCCTCAATCCCAGGGGTGAAGTGCTCTTTAGCTCAGCTCAGGGGGCGGCACTACGCCCGGCAGTGAATTCAGCAGATTTTAGCGAGCACAGCCGCGCACGGGATGTCTTTCTCTGGACGGTGGAGGATCCTGCGGGACCGATGGATACCGGGTCCGAAATGAAGATGGAAACATACAGGATTATCGCCTCCTCTGGTCAGGCGATATTTCAGGGCAAACAGCAGAACTATGTCATGCTGACTGGCCTATCCATTAATTTCCATCTCCATTACCTCGATGCGCTGAAAAAGAACCTGATTGCGATTGCCGTCGTGATAAGCCTGTTGATTGTTCTGATCATTCGAATCGCTGTCCGTCAGGGGCACCTGCCCCTTCGTAATGTCAGCAATGCCATTAAAAACATCACCTCCGAGAATCTTGATGCGCGACTGGAACCGACACGCGTTCCCATTGAGCTGGAGCAACTGGTTATCTCGTTCAATCATATGATTGGAAAGATTGAGGATGTCTTTACCCGCCAGGCCAATTTCTCTGCCGATATCGCGCATGAGATCAGAACGCCCATCACCAATCTGGTGACGCAGACTGAAATCGCACTGAGTCAGGATCGAACACAGAGGGAACTTGAGGATGTCCTCTATTCCAGTCTTGAAGAGTATAACCGGATGACCAAAATGGTCAGCGATATGCTGTTCCTGGCACAGGCAGATAATAATCAGCTGATACCTGACAGGGTCATGTTTGACCTCAGAGCGGAAGTCATGAAAGTCTTCGAGTTTTTCGAAGCCTGGGCCGAAGAACGCAATATCACGCTCAAATTTAACGGGATGCCCTGCCTGGTTGAGGGAGATCCACAAATGTTCAGAAGGGCGATCAATAATCTGTTATCCAATGCCCTGCGTTATACCCCGGAGGGACAGGCAATCACCGTCTCAATAAGAGAGCAGGAGAGCTTTTTTGACCTTGTGATTGAAAATCCGGGGAAACCAATCCCTGAAGAGCATTTATCAAGGCTGTTTGACCGTTTTTATCGGGTAGATCCGTCCAGACAACGAAAAGGAGAAGGCAGCGGCATCGGCCTTGCGATTGTGAAGTCCATCGTGGAAGCACATCACGGAAGAGTGCAGGTGGAATCGGACGTACGTTCAACTCGTTTTATCCTATCCGTGCCCAGACTGGAGAAAATGATTCCGGAAACCCAGTACTGAGAATAAAGATTTAAATGACAAAGATGTCATTAGCCTGTCATGCAGCAAACAGAAGCCATTCGATATAATTAGTGCAACTTATCAGGAAGGCATTATTACTTCATCCATACACGGCATCAGCACAAGCCAGGAGTTGTATTAAAGCCTCATCCCGGCGGAATAAGGTCTGTAGAGTTGTCAGTTGTACTACTGAGGACACAGATCGAAATTCACGGACATCACTAATTCAGAAATGGAGAGTTACCATGAAAAATAATCGTCTTAGCATCAGTGTTAGGTTTGAGCTTAATTTCTACGGCCTGGGCCACTGAAACTGTAAATATCCATGAGCGTGTCAATAATGCTCAGGCTCCGGCCCATCAGATGCAGTCTTCTTCAACTCCAGCCGCCATCCAGGGGGCAGCTCCACGGATGGCCGGTATGGATCAGCATGAACAGGCTATTATTGTTCATGAAACCATGAACAATGGTTCAGCAGATGCACATAAAAAAATGGCGGAAAGTCATCAGAAGATGATGGGAGCTGGCACCGTTAACGCTTCCCGTCCGGCGACTTCGTTTGCGGCGATGAATGAACATGAAAGAGCAGCTGTTGCCCATGAATTTACGAATAACGGTCAGTCCGGCCCCCATCAGGCTATGGCTGATGCACACCGCCGCATGATCAATGCGGGCTGATGACAACTGAAGTTTCCGTGCGGTTACCCTTTCCTTGATAGATTGTCCCTTATACGGATATGTTGTTATTTTTTGCCCCCTTCAGGGGGCTTTTTTGTCTGACTCAGCTAAACTTATCCGGTAACCATCTGAAAGGGTTTATTATATGAAAATCACAAATTCGCTTTTTGTTATACTGATGTTATCCCTGCCAGCGATTTCCGCAGAACATTCAGAAATGAAAATGTCAGATATATCCTCATCGGCATCGTCACAGGAATATATGTCCGGCATGAAAGGTATGCATGACAAAATGATGGCCGCTGTAAAAGAGTCCGATCCCGACAAGGCTTTTGCGAAAGGCATGGTAGCACACCATGAAGGGGCAATAGCAATGGCTGAGACCGAGCTAAAATACGGAAAAGATCCGGAAATGAGAAAGCTCGCGCAGGACATCATTAAAGCTCAAAAAGGTGAAATTGAGCAGATGAATAAATGGCTTGGTAATCAAAAATAATGATTGCGGAAATAATATATTGCGCGTACAGTCAGAGTGTTCCCGGGCACGGGAACCTGTTAATCGTTAATTAATCAAAACCCGATTCATTTCGGGTTTTTCCTTTTCCCCCCCCCAACGCATGCACTGCACCGAGTGAAATTCACCTGAGCCAATTCTGCTTGCTTATTATTTCGATGGGAATTGCTGATTTTAATTAAGTCTATGTTTTAAAGGTGTTTCTCATGCCTGGGTTTGGCAGGGGTTCGTCCTGTTCTCTGGTCATGCGCAATGGCATTCGCAGTCAGGGCTCAAGACTACTTTTACCTTCTTTTTTTAACAGAAAGTTTCTGGACCCGATACTTGCCGGAAACATCATCTGCTGTTCATCCCGACCAATAAAACGAAGGTATCACTCTCGTTTGAATCTCACTTACTTTCCATTTTGTAATAAAGAATCAAGTTTTCCAGTGATATATCAATACCAACTTTATTTAATAACCTTTTTCGCGCAGTGTATATTTCTTTCAGCATATCTTCATAACCCTGACCAAGGTGAATTTGTTTATGGCAATTGCAACACAGAGATATGATATTTTCTTCAACATCAAGAGATGTGTCAAAAGCATCTTGCCTGGACATAGGTACAATGTGATGAGGTTCTGTGTAATTTAAGGATGAATTTCGCCTTCTGAATGTTGGGTGGTCACTATCGACTTCACATCTGTAACCTGCTTTATTCAGCGCATTTTGGGATACGCCTTTACTCCTGGGATACGAGAGGCCATTTTTTACTTCTATTGCATTTTTCTTTGGTTTGGCTTCCCCTGTATATTCAAACGTCTGAACGTTGTCAAAGATATTGCTTTTCTCTATGGCATTGATCAACTCATCGTCAGAGTAATACTCACTGCTGGCCATTTCTGTTGTACCAAAAAAATCCAGTTCGTTAATTGCCTGAACAAGTTCCTCACGAATTGTCCATAAGTTTCTTTTGGGTTTTCCGCCGATTTCTTTACTCTTCATTACGGTAATGAATTTTGTACCGGATGCGATATTTCCGACACCTTTAACCTCGAATCTACCAAGTTCTTTTTGAACTCTGCCACCCAGTCCGTTTATGACTCCATTAGCACTCATGCTGTGCAGGTCGTACTTCTTACCAATATCGAAGCATGTGCAGGAATGATTTGGCTCAATAAACCATTTTTTTAACGCTGCAATACTTTTTGTGTCAAAAACTTTATCATTTGTTAATAAAGTTTTCCATTCTTCCACACTGATATCAATGTCACAGACATACTCTCCATCAATCACTTCGCATATTTTTTTAATCACATTCATTCCCCTGTTATACAGATAGTCATAATGAAAATATAAAGCTCGCTAACCGGTATGGTTGCGTAAGGACCGTAGTCTCTCAGAGACCGTGCTTTCTTTTTTTTCAGGCCTGGACACTAAAGGGTCTGTTGCACCCCGAAAAAATTTGTTGCGGGGATTGCTCATTGAGATGAGCCTCTGCTCGATCATACCAGATCAGCAGGCTGCCCCCAATGCTATGGCTTCTTAGTTTGGCCATTATCCGGCCTTCCTCACGACCAATAAAATAGAGACATTACCCGTGACGCTGCCACCGTCTCAGCCCGGAACGATCAGTGAGCGCTTCTGATGACCTTCGGTTTTTTTAACGAAGCGGGTGGGATACGGTTTGTTGCTGAAATCTTAATAATAACCAACAACTGATGCTAATTTCGCACTTTTAACATATATGAATATAAATGTTATTAATAATTGCATTTACAGGAAATATCATGCGTTTTGTCATCCGGGATCCGAAAAAAGGCAGAGACGGATCTGCGCACACCGCACCGGCGCGCTACAGCGCATAAACACAATATGTAGCGTTATTTTCAGCTGCTGAAGGCCCTATATGTTGTGTTTTACCCCTGATCCGTGACGCGGCCCGCAGCCGCAGAAACCGCCGCAGCGGTAAGATAATGAACGTGGTACACTTCCGGAAAGTTGTTATCTGGCCGAAAATCGGATCATGCCGTAACGGGCTTCCGGTAATTTACCTATGTTATATTAACTTATATTACTATTTGCTTTTATATAGTAAACATCATGATTGGTTGGACAATATGAATTTACTGACGGACGAGACGGTTGTCCTGATTAGAGAGATGATTGCTGGGAACTACGATACCGACGAAGTCTGGATCGTCGATATCCCCGATAAAGAAACAGGAGCATCTCATCGCGTGGTGGTTAACGGGGACAGTATCGTGCTTGCCGGAGTGAATTCGAAAGGGCAGCTACATGAAAATCCCCAGGCCAGGCAAAAGCCGGGAGGCCCCCCGCCGAAGACGCTCAGCGGGACATTCGCTAATCAGCCGGTTAAAGAACGCCTCGATCGTCTTATGTGGGCAATTGCCCAGCAAAGAGCCCGGCAGGAAAAGGCCTTCCTCGATAAAGAGCTTAAAAATACTGCGATAAAAAAGAGCGGGAAGAAACGCCTCTGAAGCGCCCGTTCAGCACAGTAATTAATGTTCCAGGGCCAGGC